>JACDBO010000465.1 GCA_013694885.1 Chloroflexia bacterium
GAGCAGCATCGGACATCTTTGCTGCGACAGACTACTGAGGCCGCAGCCGAAGAATCCCTGCGCGAAGCGCTCGCCGGCAAAGCCGTCGCATGAGCAAGGCAAGGACATTCCACCACTGTTCAGCCGGATTCCGACTCACCTGTCCAAAGGGAAGCTGCCCCGCCGTTGCCTGTTGTCGTTCGGTCTGCGATGCTTGCCGCCTTCACCGCCTGGAGGGTCGCCTGGTGAACAACCGAACGGCGTTGGGACTCACCCGTGAGGTGCGGGGCATCCTGGCGTGGATGTGCCTGCTGATCGCCGTCAACCAGTTCGGTTTCGGCGCCATCGTCCCGGTCGTCGCGCTCTACGCCGAAGGCTTTGGCGTCAGCCAGACGGCGATCGGACTCACGATCGCCGTCTATGGCCTCGCCCGCTTCCTGGTGAACGTTCCCGCCGGCCACCTCGCCGACCGCTTCGGTCGCCGGACGACGCTCGCCGCCGGTGGACTCACCACGGTCGTCGGGGCGAGTCTCTGCGCGGTCGCCCCAGACTACCCCATCTTCCTCATCGCGCGCTTCATCGCCGGCGCTGGCGCGGCCTGCGTCCTCACCGGCGGGCAGATCGTCCTGGCCGACATTTCCTCGCCCCACAATCGGGGTCGCATGATGGCGGTCTACCAGGGCGTCTTTTTGTTCAGCGTCGGCGCCGGCGCCGTGCCCGGCGGTTTCCTCGCGGCGCGCTTCGGGCTCGCCAGTCCGTTCTGGGCCAATGCGGCGCTCGCCGGAGCGGCGGCAGTGTTGGCCTGGTTCGCCGTCCCGGAAACGCGCGATCGGCGCAGCGGTCCGGCCGGCGCTGGAAGCGTTGTCCCGAGCGTCAAGCCGCCGCGTATCGGCGCCCAGTGGCGGACACTCGCGGCCACCGATGGTTTCCTCCTGATCAGCCTCGTTAGTTTTGCCGCCTTCTTCGCGCGCACCGGCGCCCTGTTCAACGTCATCCCGCTGCTCGCCGATCGTGAGATCGGGCTCGCCACCGACCAGATCGGCATCGGCCTGGGCATGAGCAGCATCGTGGTCCTGGTCCTCTCCTATCCCTCCGGCGCCCTGGTCGATCGGTTCGGCCGCAAGGCGGTGATCGTGCCGTCGACCATACTGTCCGGTGCCGGGATGCTGGCGTTCGGGTTCGCCGGGAGCTTCGGCGCGTTTCTGCTGGCGTGCGCACTCTGGAGCGCGGCAAGCGGTGTCAGCAGCGCGGCGCCGGCCGCCTACGCCGCCGACATCGCACCGAGCGGCATGACCGCCGCCGCGCTGGGCACCTACCGGACAATCGCGGACTTCGGCTACGTCGCCGGACCCCTCGCCCTTGGCGCGCTGGCGGACTTGATCTCCGCCGATGCCGCGCTCGCGCTGACGGCGGCGCTGCTCGTTGGGACAGGCGCCGCGTTTGCCCGGTTCGCACCCGAAACGCTCCCAGGCCCTGACCGGCCAACCGGCCAGCGGCGAGCACGAGGCGGTCGAAGCGCTCCGAGTGGCCGCGCGCCCTAACGTCTCGACGTGACGAACGGAATGACGAGTGGAGGTGCCGGGTTCCGAATCACAGATCGCGGATGGAAATGGGCAGCCCCGTCGCCTGGCGGAGGCGGTGCAGCCGAAGAAGGAGCTTGTTCGGAACTACCTCCGTACCCTCCGTCTTGAGTCGTTGCAGCTCCCGCAGCAGACGAATCAGGCGAAGCGTCCGTTTCACCGAAATACCGGGCAAACCCATCCCCTGCAGCATCGCCAGCCGGGTCTCGGCGGTCACCACATCGACGATCGCCTCGATCGCCTCCTGCTGCCGCGGATCGGCCATCGCCGCAAACTCGTCGTCCAGCGACAAACGCCGCTGCCACCGGGCGAGGCGGCGACCGGCGATGCGGCCCCGCCCCAGCTGCAACCGCAGCGCATCGCGGTACGCAAAGTTGTACGCCCGTTGCACCAGCCGCGGCTCCGCGTCAAACGCCGCCACCGGATCAGGCCCAACCGGTTTCCCCGCCCGCTGCAAGGCAATGATCGCCCGCAAACACGCCTCCTGCTTCAGATCATCCGCCGAAACCTGATCGATATCCTCATACGGCACCCTTGGCGGATGCACGCAGAGATACTGCCCCAGCGAGGAAGGATAGGACCGCAGCGGACCGACACGCTTTTTCATACCCGCCAGAATAGAACGGATGTTCTATTTCGTCAATGGCTGAGACCGTGTGACGGAAGTTGCTAATTGCGGCGCCGGGAATGACGCGGACCCTCGCTACTACGGCTTCCGCGAAGTTGGCGTGGTTAGTATGTGGGGCAAGAGCGCCAACGAAGCGATCATCTGTTCGTCTACATGGACGGTCGGTTTCGCGGCTACAATGCTTTTCACTCCTGAGATGTGCCGGGTAGTCAATACTTGGGTGAGTGGGACAAGAGGGGGGACACGTTGGTTGAGCCGCTTGCGGTGGGATGCGTACCTCGCGATTCGGTCTTCGATCCGTCCGTGCGGGACACGGTCTACAGCATCGACGACCTCGCCACCATCGACCACAGATCCTTCTTCGCCGAGAACTACATCACCCAGGGCATGCGGCAACTGCTGACCGAGTCGTTCTCGCGGCTCGAAGGCAAAAGCCAGAACGCACCAGGTGCATACCTCCTCAGCCAGTCGATGGGTGGCGGCAAGACACACAACCTGCTCGCGCTCGGCCTCCTGGCGCTGCACCCGGCTTATCGGCAGCCGGTAATGGGCGACTTCTACCAGCCGAGCCCGATGGGCCGGGTACGCGTGGCGACGTTCAGCGGGCGACGGAACGCGCCGTTCGGGATCTGGGGTGAGATCGCCCAGCAGATCAAGCGGCGAGAGGTGTTCAACCACCTCTACTCCCCGTTGCAGGCGCCCGGCGACGACGACTGGATCAACCTGCTCGAAGGCGAGCCGACACTGATCATGCTTGATGAGCTACCGCCATACTTCAACACCGCCCAGGCGGTGGAGGTCGGCGCCACGACCCTCGACGTCATCACCACCGCGGCGATTGCCAACCTGCTCGTTGCCGTCACCAGCGGCAAGCTGTCGAACGTCTGCGTCGTCCTCACCGACCTCCGTGGCTCGGCCTACGCGATGGGTAGCGAGCGCCTCAGCGGCGCGCTCCAGGACCTCGAACAGGAGGCGAACCGGTCGGTGCAGCGCATCGACCCGGTCCGGCTCAACTCGGACGAGTTCTACAGCATCCTCAAGACCCGGCTGTTCCGTGAACTCCCGCTCGAGGCGCCGATCGAGGAGGTCGCGGATGCGTACGCCAGAGCCGTCGATGAGGCGAAGCGGCTCGATCTAACGACCGCGTCGCCGCAACAGCTCCGCGTCGAAATCCTGACCGCCTACCCATTCCATCCGGGACTACGCGACCTCTACGCGCGGTTCCGCGAGAACCAGGGGTTTCAGCAGACGCGCGCACTTATCCGCATCATGCGTATGGTCGTGGCGCACCTGTGGAACTCCGGCGATGCCGACAAGCGCTATCTGATCGGCGCCCACGACCTCGATCTCCACGATGCCGATCTCCTCAACGAGATTCACCAGATCAACCGCTCGCTCGAAAACGCCGTCGCGCACGACATCGCCGAGGAGAACGGCGGTTCGGTCGCCGAGCAGATCGACGCGGCCGACAGCAAGGATGCCCAGGATGCCGCGCGCCTGATCTTCATGTCGTCGCTCTCCACCGCGGTCAATCCGACGATCGGCCTCACCCGCTCCGAGATCGTCGGCTACCTCGCCGCGCCGGCGCGCGATCTCTCCGCCCTCACCAAGGCGCTCGACCGGTTACAGACCGATGCCTGGTATCTCCACGCCACCCACGACGGCCGACTCCTCTTCAAGAACGTCGAGAACCTGAATGCCAAACTGGAATCGTATGCGAAAGGGATTTCGGTCGAAGATCGCCTCCGTGAGCTGCGCAAACGCCTCGAAACGCTCTTTGCGCCGAAGGTACGAGACTGCTACCAGACGGTTGCGGCCCTGCCCGCGCTCGACGAGGTCCAGCTCACCGACGACCGCATCACCTTGATCGTCATGCGCCCCCAGGTCGGCGCCCAGGAGGAGATGAGGCGCTTCCACGACGCGCAGCAGTTCAAGAACCGCGTCCTGTTCCTCACCGCGCGGGCGCAGGAGTTCCAACCGGTGCTCGATCGGATGGCCTATGTCCGCGCCATCGACGCCATCATCGGTGAGTTTCAGACCCAGGGCACCCGCGAAAGCGATCCACAGCTGCAGGACGCGCGCGAGACCAGGACCAAGCAGGAGGCCAACTTCTTCCAGGCGGTGCGCGAGGCGTTCCACACCGTCTGGTACCCGACGAGGCGAGAGCTCGCCGAGGTCGAGCTCCGCCCTGAATACGTCGCCAACGACTATGGAGGTGAGCAACAGATCAAGACCGCGTTGGTAGACGTCTTCAAGTTCCGCCCCGATGTCGAGAGCGAGGGGCTGCGCCAGGCCGTGGAAACGCGGCTGTGGCTCTCCGGTACCAAGGAGATGCGCTGGGCCGAGATCACGAGTCGCGCCGCCCAGGACCCATCGTGGGATTGGCATCACCCCAGGGCGCTCGACGATCTGAAGCAGGACTTGACCCGTCGTGACCAGTGGCGCGACCTCGGCAATGGCTTTCTCCAACGCGGCCCGTTTCCCAGGCCCGCGACCTCGGTCTCGGTTCAGGTCCTCTCGCGTGACCCAACCACCGGCAAAGCGCGCCTCCGCATTACCCCGCGCCACGCCACCCTTGCCCGCATCGAGGAGGACGGCCCGGCGACGACCTACTCGGCGGTCCTCGATGCCTGGGAACTTGAAACCGATGAAGTGAAACTCTCCTTCATCGGAGAGGATTCGACCGGCGAGCACGAGACGGGCGAGCCGGTCAGCTGGACGAATACGATTGACGTCAAGCACCGGCTCTTCCAGGACGGGAGCCAGCGCCGCTGCGAGTTGAAGGCGATCCCGGCCGGTGAGATCCGCTACACGGTCGACGGCGCCAGCCCGACAACCTCCGGCCAGCGCTACGATGAGCCGTTCGTCGTGCCGGATGGCACGCGGTTCGTGCTCGCGCTGGCCGCCAAAGACGGCGTGCAGTCCGTCGTCGAGCGGTTCGAGGTTCCCGCCGGGCGGGGCGGTGGGGTGGTCGTCAATTCCAAGCTGCCTGCCACCTGGCGGCGCACCTTCAAGCACGATGCGACCAGCGAAACCTTCACCTTCCTCGACCAGCTCGCCAGGCACCGGGCGGTGCCGGCCGGGTTTACCCTCACCGGCATGAAGGATCAGCACTACTGGGAGTTCGGCACCGACGACGGCACTGCCAAAGATTCGGCCGAGGTCCGCAAGCTGGCCGACTACCTGATGGGGCTCTTCCCTGGGCGGAACATCACGCTCGAGGTCCATGCCCTCCAGTTCACGCGTGGACAGGATCTGCTCGACCTGGTGGCGGAGATGAAGACCTCGCTGCGGGACGGTGAGGTGAGGCAGGAAGCGTGAGCGGCGGTAGGACCAAACCGGCGAGTAACGCCCCGCGCCGGACGCAAGGCTTCGGCTTCGAGCCGGTCGCGTCGCCGTACCATTTCACCCTGCGCGTCGGTCTCCGCGCGCGCATCACGATCCTCGAACGCTTCGCCGCGCCGACCGGCGCCGACGGCGCGGCTGAGCCGGCTGGCGACGAGGACGGGCGGGAGGTGGAGAAGGCGCGGCTGGACGCCTACCGCTGGGAGCGGGTGGCGGACATCGCCGCGCAGGAGTTCAACGGCCGCTTGATCGCCGAGGGGGTGCGCTCCGGGCGCTGGCTGAAGACCGAGACGCCCCTGGCCCCGCACTTCGGCAAGGAGCTGGCTCTCCTCGCCTGGGCGATCGAGGACGCCGACCCGACTCTCATCCCGATCATGGTCGCCAACTGGCGCGGCCTCGCGCCCGAGGAGCGCTGGTGGTTCTACACCACCATCAACGCGACCCTGAGCCACGTCGACCACGGCAAGGACCGCGGCTGGCGCAAGGCGATCAAGATCGCATTCGCCGGCAACCCGGTCCAGCTGCCGCCTTCGGCGCTGCTCGTGGGGCCGCAGCAGATCGACGCCCGTGATGCCACCAAGGGCAAGCGGGCCGCGCCGCGCCGCGCCACGCCCAGCACCGACGCGGGCCAGGGCCGGCTGCGGCTCTTCGACCTGGATGCGCCCGCCGATGCGCCCAAGGAGACGGATCGATAATGGCGACCGCGCCCGACCTCGCCCTGCTGACCCCGGTCGCCGGCCCAGCCCCGCGCTCATTCATCGAGGTCCAGTTCCCGGTCTCCCGGCTCTCCAAGGAGAGCTACAAGGAGCGGAAAGCTGGTGCGAGCCAGACGCTGACCGGGCTTGGCAAGTGGTGGGGGCGCAAGCCGCTCGTCCTGGTCCGCTCGATCGTCCTTGGTCTGCTGCTTCCCGCGACGGCCGACCCGGCGGCCGACCGCAAGACATTCCTCGCGCTGATGACGATGGACGACGACGGGCTTCTCCGGCGTTTGCAGAAAAGCATCCCCGCCAGGGAAGTGCTCGACCTGGTGCCGCCGCGTGAGCGCGAAACGGCGTTTGCGGTCAGCGGGTCGAAAGTGAGTTGGCGCAAGGGGCTCGGCGCAGAAGAGCGTAGGCGGCTCCAACTCCTCGC
>JACDBO010000090.1 GCA_013694885.1 Chloroflexia bacterium
CGAGGTTGCCATCGACCCACTCCATCGTGGCGTCCTTGTAGGCGGCGGCCCGCTTGGTGACCAGGTTGTAGACGTTCTTCGACCAGTTCTGGATCGTCGTGTAGCGGGTGCGCGCCCCCTCCTGGACGATGATCTCGACCACCGCCGAGTGGAGGCTGTTCGTCGTGTAGGTCGGCGCCGTGCAACCCTCGACGTAGTGGACGTAGGACCCCGGCGCGCAGATGATCAGCGTCCGCTCGAACTGGCCCATGTTCTCGGCGTTGATCCGGAAGTAGGCCTGGAGCGGGATCTCGACGCGCACGTTCTCCGGCACGTAGATGAACGACCCGCCCGACCAGACCGCCGAGTTGAGCGCGGCGAACTTGTTGTCGTTGTACGGGATGATCGTGCCGAAGTACTGCTTGACCAGGTCCGGGTGCTCGCGCACCGCGGTGTCCATGTCGAGGAAGATCACACCCTGCTGTTCGAGGTCCTCACGCAGCGAGTGATAGATGACCTCCGACTCGTACTGGGCGCCGACGCCGGCCAGGAACTTCCGCTCCGCCTCGGGGATGCCGAGCTTCTCGAACGTGTCCTTGATGTAGGCCGGCACGTCTTCCCAGGTGTTCGCGGTCTTGCCCAGCTTCTCGGTCGGGCGGATGTAATAGAAGATGTCGTCGAAGTCGATCTCGGGGATCGCGGGGCTGCCCCAGTTCGGCATCGGCCGCTTCTCGAAGTGGTCGAGCGACTTGAGGCGGTAGTCCCGCATCCAGTCCGGCTCGCCCTTCATCGCCGAGAGTTCCTCGACCACGCGCCGGCTCAGCCCCTTCTTCGACTTGAAGAAGTAGTCCTCCTCGTCCCGGAACCCGTACTTGTACTCGCCGATATCGACTTGCTGTGGCTTTGGTGTCGCTACCATTGTGTTCTCCTTGGCGGCCCGCGCCGCTTCCGACCGTAGTTATCGGCCTTCGGCCGATGGGCGACCACATCGGGTCGCCCCTACACGGCCGCAACGACCACGACGTTCATACCCCGCGCTAGGCTGGCACCGCAACCTCGGCGCGCAGCTTCTCGTACCCCTTGGCTTCGAGCTCCAGCGCCAGCTCCGGCCCGCCTTCCTGGACGATGCAGCCGCCCATCATGATGTGGACGAAATGCGGCTTGACGTGGTTGAGCAGCCGCTGGTAGTGAGTGATCAGCAGCACCCCCATATCAGGACCGGCGAGCGCGTTGACGCCCTCGGAGACGACGCGCAGAGCGTCGATGTCGAGCCCGGAGTCGGTCTCGTCGAGGATCGCCATCGTCGGTTCGAGCAGCGCCATCTGCAGGATCTCCGCCCGCTTCTTCTCGCCGCCGGAGAACCCTTCGTTCAGGTAGCGGGTGGCGAAACTCTCGTCCATCTTCAGGAGCTGCATCTTCTCCCGCATCAACCGGCGGAACTCCCGCGGCGTCACCTTCGGTGTGCCACCGTTGCCATTGGTGCTGTCGACGCGCGAGTTGCGCACGTTCGTTACCGCCATCCGAAGGAAGTTGGCCATCGAGACACCGGGGATCACCGTCGGATACTGGAAGGCGAGGAAGATACCCTTCCGCGCCCGCTCGTCCGGGTCCATCTCGAGGATGTCCTCACCGAAGTAGCGGACGGACCCCTCGGTCACCTCGTACGACGGGTGCCCGGCCAGCACGTAGGCGAGGGTGCTCTTGCCGGAGCCGTTCGGCCCCATCAGCGCGTGGACCTCGCCCATGTTGATCGTCAGGTCGACCCCCTTGAGGATCTCCTTGTCCTCGATCGCGGCGTGCAGGTTCTCGATCTCGAACATCGGCGTGTTGGAATTACGTGCCATAGTGATGTTGCGTTCCCTCCGCTGATTGCTACCCCGCACTCGTGCGGGTCCCTGTCCTCTGTCCTCTATCCTCTAACGCCTGTCCCCTAACCCCTATCCCCTCGCCGGTCTGACAGGCCGGGCAGAGCCCGGAGAAGACCGTGTGGTGACGGCTCAGGGCGAAACCGCTCTGCTCCTCGGCAACGTGACTGGCAAAGAGCGCGACCGGCACATCGACATCCATCAGCAAGCCGCACCGGGTGCAGTGGACATGGTCGTGACGGTCGGGTCGCTTGTCGAAGCGGCTGGCCTGATCGGCGAACGTCAGTTCCTGGATCAAGCCATGTTCGGCCAGCAGGTGGAGCGTGCGGTAGACCGTGCCGTAGGCGATTGTCGGGTACCGCCGCCGCACGCGCTCGAAGATCTCGCCGGCGGTCAGGTGGCCCTCGGACGCCTGCACCTCGGCGAGGATCACGGCGCGCTGCGTGGTGTTGCGATAGCCCTCACGAATCACGGTCTGACGCCTTGCCTTGCCTCCGCGGTTCCCGGTCGTCGAACGGGCCGGGCGGAAGATAGTTGAGAATGAGTCTCGTTACCGGCTCAAAGTATACCAAACCCGTCGGCATCGCGCTGACTCCATATCCGACTGATCTCGTCGGATATGACGGTAGCCTAGCCGTCGCGCTCCAGGCTGTCAATTCGCTGCCGCGCAGGCTGGACGACGGGCGGATGCCATCCGCCCCTACCTCAGGTCGCCCGCGCCCGGTATGCTGGCGGCGAACAGACACGTCTCGCTTCTCTCTATATAAGGAGGACCATTGATGACGCGCGCGGCTCGGTGGTTCGCGACCCTCGTCGCCGTGGTCTCGCTGCTCAGCCTGGCGGGCGCGATGACGTTCGTCGCTGGTGGCACCCAACTCCCACCAGCAACCCCGGAGACGTCTGCGACACCGTCGGTCCCCGCCGTGGTCCGCGCCGTACTCGCCGCCGAGCTGCCCGCGACCGCGCCCGGTCAGGAGCTGCAGCTCGTCCGCTACGTCATCCAGCCCGACACCCGGCTGGCGACCCACGTCCACCCCGGCACCCAGATCGCCTCCATCGAGGCGGGTGTCCTCACCTACACGGTGCTCACCGGCGAGGTGCCGGTCACCCGCGCCGTCGCGGGCGGCACCCCCACCCCGGTCGAGACGGTGCGGGCGGGCCAGACAACGCGCCTGCACCCCGGCGACGCGGTCATCGAGCGTCCCGGCGTCGTCCACTTCGGCGCCAACAAGGGTGCCGAGCCAGTCGTGATCCTCGCCGCCACCCTGCTCACCGCCGGCCAATCCGCCGCCATCCCCGTCAACGACCTGGGCACACCGATGACCTGACATGCCGGAACGGCGGAACGGACCCAGCCGTGCCCGTGCGCTTACGGCGTCTCCCCGGTACCCCCATCGGTCGCGACCCGGAGCGTGGCCCCTTGGGCGGCGATGTAGCGCTCCGCCATTTTCGTGGTGCGCTCCGCCTCGGCGCGATCCCAGTCGTCACGCGCGCGGGCCGCGATCGCCTGCGTCGCGAAGCGCACCCCGCGCATGTAGACGCCGAGGTCGGGCAGGGGCATCGCCCGCGGACCCGCGACGGCCGGCCGGTGCGGCGCTGAGGGGAGCGGGGCATGGACCGGCGGCAGACCCAGCCCGTCGAGCGCCGTCAACACCTCGTCGTCGCCGGGTCGATCCATGAAATCGACACCGATGTAGCGGTAGGCCTCCGCCCCATCGGACGCTAGTACCACGATCGCCGGTTTGGCCATCTTGCCCTTGTCATCCCAGACACCGGCCGGCTTGATTGCCCCTTCACCGCCGGGATCGGCGAGGATCGGGAACGGCAGCGCCAGCTTCTCGGTCATCGCCGCGTTCTGCTCGGTGCTGTCGATAACGACCGCGGCGATCGTCGCCCCGCGCCGCACATACTGATCGTAGTCACGCGCCATGGCGGCCAACTGGCCGTTGCAGTATGGTCACCAATCGCCTCGATAGAAGACGAGCACCACCGCGCCCCCCTTCAGCGCGTCCGTGAGCCGCCACATCCGTCCGGCCTGGTCCGTCAATCCGAAATCGTGCATGGTTCCCTTTCCTGATCGCGCGTCCCCTCAACGAGGGGCCTACGCCGCCCCGCCGCCGGGGGTCGCCCACGGCACCGGGCAGCCATCTGGCCCACAGATTCCCGCGGCGATCTCCTGCTCGCGCTCGACCTTCAGCTGCGCCCGTTGCCACTCCGAGTCGATGGTCGGGTGGAACTTCTCGGGGTGCTCCGCCGCCCAGATCTGCTTGCGGATCGTCAGGTTCTCGGGGTCGAGCCGCAGGGCATCCCGCCAGGCGGCGACGGCCTCATCCCCTCGCCCAAGCCCGGACAGCACCTGTCCCAGGCGCAGTTTCGTCGCCACCAGCTCCCGCTCCGTCGGGCCGAGGTGATACGGCTCGGCCGCGTCGGGGCTGGGGCCGGGGTCGCCGCCGGCCAGGAACCGGTTGACCGCCGCGACATCCTCCGGGTTCTCGATGGAGAAGCCGCCGTACTT
>JACDBO010000001.1 GCA_013694885.1 Chloroflexia bacterium
ACTCTCGGCGGCGTAGATCAACCGGTAGACACCGAGTCCGTCGAAGGTGGTCAGGTGGCCAGGGCCGCGCAGTCGCCGGCCGAGGGTCAGCGCCTGCCGCGCCTCCTGGTGCGAGCGGCGGATGCCGTCGAGCCCGCCACGCGCTCGCCCGACGCCGACGGAAACGAGTTCGTGCGCGGTGGTCGAGGCAATTCGGGCCGCGAGATCCTCCTGGATCTCATTGCCGAGCAGCTTGAGGTCGAGCCCGTCCGGCGTTGGCCAGACGATCTCGGCGCTGTTGTTTCTCATCCGCCAGAGGATGCGCGTCTGGTGCTTGGCGGCGGCACGGCTGAGCGCCTCGTCGAGGAGGCCCCAGCGTCCCTCGCGGGCACGGGCGGGGGTGCCAGGCGCGGGGTCGAGGCGAGCGATCAGCGCACAGTGTGGCTCGTTGAGGTCATGACCCAGGCGCCTCGTCTGCTGGAGCAGCGACACCTCACTCCGCAGTGCCCCGTCCAGAATCTCGTCCAGCACGTTGAGTTCGACTTCGCGTCGCGCGCCAGCCGCCGCCTGCTCCCGCGCCAGTGTTACCGCGCAGGCCGCCGCGCCGCGCGACGCGATCAAGCTATCCTCGATCGTCTCGCCGTCTCGCGGGACGAAGAGGGAGAGGCTGCCGAGCAGGCCGTCGCGACCGCTCACCGGCGCCACGACGCGGAGCCACCGGTCGTTGAGGGCATACGCGGCCGTCGGTGGCTCCGCCAGGTTCGTACCGGCCACCGACCGGAGCCAGCCGCTGATTTGGACTTCGTTGATGGAGACCAGTGTCTCGACTTCGTCGGGCGCGGGACCGGCATCATGCGGGGTTTCGAAGGCGAGGACGTGGTGATCTCTGCCCTCGATGGCCACCGCTCGCCCAGCGAGGCCAACCAGATCGTGCGCCAGCGCGCCGAGCGATTCGCCACCGATGGCGAGTTCCATGAGCTGCCGGCCGACTTCTTGACCTCGACGCTGGAGTTCGCGACGACGCTCGGCAATAAAGCGCGCCGTCTCGCGCTCGAGCATCCCGAAATCCGCGCCGGTCGGCAGCCGCAGCAGTGGCATCCCGAGTTCATCGGCGGCCTGGCGGGCAGCAGTCGTGCTTCGTCCGGCGAAGGCGACGGCCGAGACGCCGAAGCCAGAGAGCTGCCGCACCGCCTCAGCGAGGGTCAGCCGCTCGTCGAGGAGTTCCAACACATCGGGAGGAATTAACACCAGCTCGCCAGCATCGAGATGCGCGAACGCCGGTGGCGTGGGCCGCAGCCGCGTCGCCCACGTCACCTCGCGTCCGAGTCCCGCCTCGCCGGCGACCACCGACGTCCCAGGGGGTAGGGCCTGCCTGACTACATCCGCGACCGCGATCATCACCATCGTTCGCCCTTCACTTCCCTGTCCACGGCCGATCTAGACATCGCCGTAGCGCAGGTGTTCCCAAGGGCTGACGTGGCGCCGGTACTCGATCCACTCTGCGCGCTTGACCGTCAGAAGCTGCTCGAAGATGTAGTTCCCCAGCGCTGCACGCATCACGTCGTCGCGGGCGAAGGCATCGAGTGCCTCGCCGAGGCTCGTCGGCAGCTGCGGCGCCCCGATCCGCCGCAGCTCGTCCTCGTCATAGGTGACGAGGTTTTCATCGAGCGGCCCGGGCGGCTCGTCGCCCTGCCGGATGCCGTCCAGCGCGGCGCTGAGGATCGCCGCGATTGCCAGGTAGGGGTTCACCATCGCATCCGGACTGCGCAGCTCGACATCGGTCTCGACGCCGGGCGCAGCGGCTGGTACGCGGATCAACGACCCCTGGCTGACCCGAGCCCATGTCGCGTGGCGCGGTGCGCGGTGCCCCGCCGCGAGGCGCTTGTACGAGTTGACGGTGGTGCAGAGCACGGCGCATAGACCAGAGGCGTGCGCGAGCTGGCCGGCGATCAGGTGGCGTGCCGTTGTTGAGAGGTCGAGGGTGGCTGGATCGCGGAGCACGTCGTCCCCGCCGTCCAGCCCGGCCAGACGCTGGAACACGTGCATTCCAGAGCCGGGCGCGTCAGCAAACGGTTTGGCCATGAAGGTAGCGCGCAACCCGCGTCGCTGGGCGACGGTGCGGATCACCTGGCGGGTGGTGATGATCTGGTCGGCGACGCGGATACCGCCGGCGTGGAGCAGATCGAGCTCCTGCTGACCAGGTCCGGTCTCGTGGTGCGCGCCGCCGACGTTGATACCCATGTCGTGCAGCGTCGCCAGAATCTCGTCTCGCGTGCCGGCGAGAACCTCCTCGCCGACATCGAAGTAGCCGGCGGCGTCGTGCGCGGGCAACAGCGTCAGGTCAGCCGGGTTGCCACCGAGCAGATAGAACTCCAGCTCGACCCCGACCTGATAGTCGAAGCCGCTGTTCGCGGCCTGTCCCAGCACGCGGTCGAGCGTCGCTCGCGGGTCGCCGGGGAATGGCTGGCCGTCGCGGCGGAGGACCCAACAAAAGACCTGGGCGCGTCGGGGCTGGCCCTCCCGGTTAGGCAGGATCGTCAGGGTCGCCGGATCCGGTACCAGATAGAGGTCGAGTTCGACGAGGCGCATGCCGCCGGCGAGCGCGGAGCCGTCGAACCGATAGCCGTGCTCCAGTGTGTGCCGGAGCAGGGTGACGGGGATCGTCAGCCCTTTGATGCCGCCGGCGATGTCGCTGAACTGAAGATCGACCAGCGCCACACCGTGAGTCTGCGCTCGCTCCACGGCCTCTTCCGCCGCCTCGGGCGACGGGCGGACGCGGGTGGTGTCTGTGTCCAGAATGCTCATCGCTCCGTTTCGCTCCTTGGGTAAGCCGGTTCGGCTGTCCCTGTGCTCCGGGTCTAATCTCGCGCTCGTGCCTCGCCCTGGTTGTCGGCCAGTCCACCATTTGCCCACCGCCTGACCGTGCGCCAACCGCCGGATCGGCTAGTTGGCTTGGGAGCTGGCTCGCGATTCCCCTCCACCGCTGCGAACGCGCCAGCTGGCGTCATTGTGACGTGTTTTGGGCGCGGAGTCCAAATCGAGGTTCGGTGATTCTTGGCGCTCTGTACCTACGCACTGGGAGCGACCTCCGTTACACTGCAATTTCCACAATGCTGTGGCTCTATTCAGCACTCCGAAGGGACGCGCCCGGCATCGTCGCTCGCGAGTTCCTCACAAACCACTGAAACGCGGATCCAAAACATTGTGCGGCTGTTCACGATTTGGGCGCAACGTTCAACGATCGTGGCGCCGGTCGGTTATCTCCCGTCTCCCGCCTTCGTCAGAAGCTGGCGCGGCGGTGGGAACGGGTTTGCCGCCTTTCGATGCCACAGAAAGCGAGGAGCTCGATGACGCGGCTCACCATGTCTGAGGTCGATCAGCGCCGGGCACCGCTCTACGCGCCGGCCTATGAGCACGACGCCTGCGGCGTTGGATTGGTTGTGGACATCGCCGGTCGACCGTCCCGCGAGATCGTGACCAAGGCGCTAGCCGGACTCGTCAATCTCACCCATCGCGGCGGTGTCGGTGCCGACCCGCGGGCCGGTGACGGCGCCGGCATCCTCATCCAGGTGCCGCACGGTCTTTTCGCCGAAGCCCTTGCCGCCGCCGGTGCGACCGACGTGCGCCCCGGTGACTACGGCGTGGCCATGGCGTTTCTGCCGACCGGTGCCGAACAGAACCAACGGGCGCGGTCGGCTATCGAAACCGCAATGGCTGCCCAGCGCGTCACGGCGATCGCCTGGCGCGATGTGCCGGTGGAGCCGTCCGTGCTCGGACCGACCGCGGCGGCGACCCGGCCCGCGATCGCCCAGCTCTTGCTGCGGCGACCGGACGGCCTGGACGGGGACGGTTTCGAGCGTGCCTTGATGCTCGGGCGACGGGCGACGGAGCGCGCGGCCACGACCGAAGGATTGGACGACCTCTTTCTCGCCTCATGCTCTGCTCGGACGCTCATCTACAAAGGATTCTGCCTGCCGGCCGACCTGGCGGTCTTCTATTCCGACTTGCAAGTCCCGGCCGTCGAGAGCGCCATCGCCCTGTTTCACCAGCGCTACAGCACCAACACCGTACCGACCTGGGCACTGGCCCAACCGTTCCGCTTTCTCGCCCACAACGGCGAGATTAACACCGTCCAGGGGAACCGGAGCTGGATGCGGGCGCGGACTCCCTCGCTCGCCTATGACGACGGGGTCGACGCCGAGCAGTTGGCGCCGGTTGTGAGCCTCACTGGCAGCGATTCGCTCAGCCTCGACAACGCCCTGGAACTGCTCGTCCACGGTGGGCGCTCGCTGCCGCACTCGCTGATGATGTGCGTGCCGGAACCCTGGGAGCAGCTCCCCGAGATGGACCCGGCGCGGCGAGCGTTCTACGACTTCCACGCCGGCTTGATGGAGCAGTGGGACGGCCCGGCCGCACTGGCGTTCAGCGACGGCGTGCTCGCTGGGGCGACGCTCGACCGCAACGGTCTCCGTCCGCTTCGCTATGCGATCATCGACGATGGTCTGCTCGTCGCTGGTTCCGAGGCCGGTACGGTGGCAATCGACCAGCGGCGGATCGTCGAGAAGGGCCGGCTCGGACCCGGTCAGATGATCGTCGTCGACACCGCGCGCGGAATCGTCTTGCGTAATGATGAACTCAAGGCCGAGGTGGCAAACGGCGCACCCTACGCCGAGTGGCTGGCGCAGGGCCGGATCAAGCTCACCTTCCAACCCGAACCGGACGAGCCATCTGTCGTGCCGCCTGACGCCGACGCCAAGACTCGCGCGGCGTTGACGAAAGCCGACCCGGAGACGGTGGCCGTACAGCGCGCGTTTGGCTACACGGCCGAGGATATCCGCCTCATCGTCACGCCGATGGCCGGCGAGGCCGCGGAACCGACCTGGTCGATGGGTGACGATGCCCCGCTGGCGGTCCTCTCCGAGATCCCCCGCCCGCTGCCCGCCTACTTCCGACAGCGCTTCGCCCAGGTCACTAACCCGGCGATCGACTCCCTGCGCGAGCGGCGCGTGATGGCGCTGGACGCCTTCATCGGCCCGCGCGGCAACTTGCTGGCGCCGGCTTCAATGGACGATGCTCGGCTGATCCACCTTTCCAGCATCGTGCTGGCCGCGAACGAGGTTGAGGCGATCGAAGCGCTTGCAGAGCCGCGAATCGCGCGCATCTCCACCATCTTCGCTGTTGCCGAGGGCGAAGGCGCGCTTGCGAGCACCCTCGACCGCGTCGTCGCCGAGGCCGAGGCGGCCGTGGGTGGCGGGGCCGGTATCTTGCTCCTCAGCGACCGAGGGGTCGACGCCGCGCACGCCGCGCTGCCGATGTCGCTGGCGGTCGGCACGATCCATCACGCCTTGATCCGCGCCGGTCTGCGGCCCCGCGCCGATCTGATCTGTGAGACGGGCGAGGTCTGGGACGTTCACCAACTCTGCGTCCTGATTGGCTACGGTGCGTCCGCCGTCCACCCATATCTGGCGCTTGAAGCCGCCGCCGCCCTGGCCGGAACACGCGGCTACGAGGAAGCGCGGCCGCTGACGCTGCGCCGCAACTACATCCACGCGATTGAACACGGGTTCCTCAAAGTCTCCGCGAAGATGGGCATCTCGACCGCCAGCGGCTACCGGGGAGCGCAAATCTTCGAGACCATCGGTTTGAGCCAGGAGCTGGTCGACCGCTGCTTCACCGGTACGCCCGCGCGCCTCGGCGGCATTGGTTTGACCGAGATCGAGATCGACATCCGACGTCGCCATGGCGACGCCTACGCTGAACGCGCGGCCAGGTTGCCCGATCACGGCATCATCCGCTTCCGCAAGGACGGCGAGGCGCATGCCTATTCGCCGCCGATTGTCACCGCGCTCCAGAAGGCCACGAACTCGAACGACGCCACCGATTACGAATCCTACCGAGAGATGGTCAAGGGTCAGCCGCTGACCGCAATCCGCGACCTGCTGCGGCTCAAGCCGCTCGGCGCGGCTGTGGCGCTCGATGAGGTCGAGCCGGCCGAGGCGATCACGCGGCGCTTCGTCGTCACCGCGATGTCGCTCGGCGCGCTCAGCCCGGAGGCGGCACGTACGTTGGCGGTGGCGATGAACCGGATCGGCGCTCGCTCCAACTCCGGCGAGGGCGGCGAGGATCCGCACTGGTACGATGAACCAGGGCCGGACGTGCCGCACAACAAGGTCAAGCAGGTGGCCTCCGCCCGCTTCGGTGTCACGGCGCGCTATCTCTCCAAGGCGGATGAGCTGGAGATCAAGATCGCCCAGGGCTCGAAACCCGGTGAGGGCGGCCAGATCCCGGCCCACAAGGTGACGCCGTTTATCGCCCGACTGCGCCACGCGGTACCTGGTCTACCGCTCTTCTCGCCGCCACCGCATCACGACATCTACAGCATCGAGGACCTCGCCCAGCTCATCTACGACCTGCGGCAGATCAACCCCCGCGCCAGGATCGGCGTCAAGCTGGTCGCCGAGGCCGGCGTCGGAACGGTTGCCGCTGGCGTGGCTAAAGCACGGGCCGACTACATCCTGATCAGCGGCCACTCCGGCGGCACTGGTGCCTCGCCGCTGGCCTCCATCAAGCACGCCGGCTGCCCGTGGGAGCTCGGACTGGCCGAGACGCAGCAGACGCTGGTGATGAACGGCCTGCGCTCGCGCGTACGGCTGCGCACCGACGGCGGCATCAAGACGCCAGAGGATGTGCTCGTCGCGGCGATGCTCGGCGCCGAGGAGTTCGGGTTCGGCACCTCGGTCCTCGTCGCCATCGGTTGCGACATGGCCCGCCAGTGTCACCTCAACTCCTGCCCGACCGGCATCGCCACCCAGAAAGAGGAGCTCCGGGCCAAGTTCACCGGCACACCGGAGCAGGTCGTCGCCTACTTCGAGCGACTCACCGCCGCCCTGCGCGACCTGATGGCCTCACTCGGCGTGCGCACGATCGACGAGCTGGTCGGACGCTCCGATCTGCTCGATGTGAAACCCGTCTCTGGTCGTGGATCGCTGCTGGACCTTAGCTCGCTGCTGGCGGAACCCGCCGAGGAGCAGGCCCGTCGCAAGACCGTCGACATCGACCACAACGCCGCCGAGACACTCGACGACCGCATCCTCCGCGCAATCGGACCCGCCCTGCGCGAGCGGCAGCCGGTGACCGTCAGCGAGACGATCACCACCGCAGACCGAACGGCTGGCGCCAGGATCGCCGGTGTGATGACCGTGTTGCGCGAGGAGCAGCCCACCCCGCTCGACCGCGTTACCTGCCACTTCGCCGGCAGCGCCGGCCAGAGTTTCGGCGCCTTCGCCGTGCCGGGGCTGACGCTGTCGCTCGAAGGGGAAGCCAACGACTACGTCGGCAAGGGGATCAGCGGCGGCGAAATCGCGATCTTCCCACCAGTGGACGCGGCCTTCACCGAACCGCAGGTGATCGCCGGAAACACGGTTCTCTACGGCGCCACCGGCGGTCAGCTCTACGTCGCCGGACGCGCCGGCGAGCGCTTCGCGGTTCGCAACAGCGGCGCGACGGCCGTGGTCGAGGGTGTCGGCGACCACGGCTGCGAGTACATGACCGGCGGTCTGGTGGTCATCCTCGGCCCGACCGGCCGCAACTTCGGCGCGGGCATGACCAACGGTGCCGCCTACGTCTACGATCCGGAGGGCACGTTCCTGAGCCGCATCAACGACGAGTCGGTGGAAGCCCGCCATCTGGAACCCGACCATGCGGAGGAGGTGCGCGCACTCGTCGAACGCCACGCCGAGCTGACCAACAGCGCCCATGCCCGCCGTTTGCTGGCCGATTGGGACCGCACCCTCGCCGTCTTCTGGCGCGCCGAACCAAAGGCCGCGCTGGAGATGGCCCGCCATCACGTCGAGCGGGAGAACGAAGCCAAACGCGGCGCAGCTGACTAGGGACCGCCCTGGACAACAATCGACAAAACAGGAGGCGCCGGGGTGAACAACCCGAAGCCTCCCTGTCATTGAAGAGCCACCGTTACGACTCGATGAGATGTACCCATGGCAGGGAGTGACGTACTGGATTGGCCAGTTTCTTGTCAGCGGTCCAGAACTCAACGCCAAGGTTGTCAGCAAGCGCCAGGTAATGGGCATCGTAGGCTGCTGAAAGGTTGAAGCGGCTGGCGAGCTTCATTGCGGCGGCGTGAAGCGCTTTATCCTGATACAGCTCGATCGGCAAGGCAAAGGCCGCATGGAGCGTTGGAGTCATGTCTATAACATTCTCCTTGTCGGCACGACCAAGTCGATAGAGTGCGTTTGTTACTTCATAGCGAAACAAGAACGGGGCGATGAACGTCTGTTCGTCGTTGCGCCAGGAACGCCAATGACGCTGAATCGCAACATCATCGGGGTCGGTGAGGAAGCGAACAACCAGGTTGGCGTCGACACACAGTGGAGAAGCGGGTATTGAGCTACTTTCGTCGCTCATGTTCGATTCTTCGGTACAGGACCGGTAGCGGCGCCCAATCTGCTCATTTGCGGGTGTTTTCCGCGCTTTCCTGGCGGATCGAGCGTTGCGTTTCCTGGCGACGCTCAATCTCATTGTACTGCTCGATGGAGATAATCGCCACCTTGGGAATCCCTCTGCGTTGAACGATGACAAACTCGTTCGACTCCACAATAAGCCTCATGAGTTCCCCGAGTTGGCGTCGTGCTTCGGTCGCGCTCACTGTCCTGCTCATCGATCATTACTTTTTGTGGTGTGGGCCAGGAGTTGTTCGTCCCGTTCGTCCCGCATGTCGTGGATGATTTGGTCGATCGATGGCAGCGGGCGACCGTTGAGCGCATGCCGAATGCGTTCGCGAGATTGCATCGCCAGCTCATACCAATCTTCCGGCTCCTCCGCCTCTCGTTGATTGGCACGAAGGCGCTCGTATTCAGTGATCGACAAGATAACGGCCTCTGGTTTTCCGCCATGTTGGACGGTGACGGTTTCGTTCGCCCGTACTCGCCTAAGCACGTCGCCGAAATGGACCCGTGCCTCAGTGGCGCTCATCGACTTGTTCACATAACACCTCAGCTATTGGGCTGTCGCACAAACGATGGATCAATCGATGCCAGTGTAACGCATCCCAAGTTTTGTGAGACTAGCGTCTATCCCATTCACAAACCGCGCTTGATTGAACCGCTCTGCGTTGGCCTGAATCCGCGCTGTATCCCAGTCGATGGCGGCTGCCTCGGTTAGCGCCCGGCGGAGCGAGGCCACGGTCGGCTCGGGGAAGAGGATGCCGGTCTCGCCGGGGATGACCGTCTCCAGCGCGCCGCCGCCGGCGAGGGTGACGACGGGTCGCCCGGCCGCCTGGGCCTCGACGGCTGTCATCCCGAAGTCTTCCACACCGGGTAGGATCAGCGCTCGGCAGCGCTGGAAGAGGTCAACGACGGCAGCATCTTCGAGCTCTCCGAGTAGCTCGACCGTTGGGCCGGCGACACGTTCCAGCCCGGCCCGCGCCCGGCCATCGCCGACGACCTTGAGCGGGATGCCCGCCTCCGAGCAGGTGCGCACGGCCAGGTCGACGCGCTTGTGCGGCACGAGGCGCGAGACGACGAGAAAGAACTCCTCGGCGGGACGCGGTGTGACGGGGCGGAAGCGCCCGGTTTCTACCGGTGGGTAGACAATGTCCGCGTCGATGCCATAGGCCACGCGGAGCCGCGCCGCGACTGCTGCCGAGTTGGCGATATAGCAGGTGACGCGGTGGGCGGCGCGCCGGTCGAGCGTGCGCAGCCCAGCGAAGAGCGCACCGGTGGCTGGCCGAAGCGGCGCCGGGATGCGGGCCGGACCGAGATAGTGGCGGTCCCCATAGAGAAAGCGTGCCGGCGAGTGGCAGTAGCAGATGTGCGGTACGTCGGGGCCGGGGTCAGCGTGGTGCGCCCACGCGCTCGAATCGGAGATGACTAGTTCAACGTCGCGAAGTTGGCGCCCGATCTGCCGAAAGACTGCCGGGTAGAGCGGGAGCCAGACCCGGTGCGTGCGGCCGGCGCCCGGCAAGCGCGCGAGCGGGCTGGCGTGGATATCCCAGGCGCGAAAAGTCGCTGGGAGGTGCTCGGGAACGTAGAGCGACGTGTGGACCGGCGCTTCGGGAAACCGGTCGTGGAGCGCGGCGAGTACCCGCTCGGCGCCTCCGTATTGCGTCAGATAGTCGTGGACCAGCGCGACGCGCATCGTGTCCCCGCGTTTCCCTTTCCGCCCTCGGCTATCCTCGCGGAATGCCGGACCGGTTCCGTCCGGTAGGCAACCGTAGCATGAGACCTGTGGCGGGCGATGGCGAGTGGGAGGGACGAGCCGAGATGGCGACCGGCGTAAGTGACAGCATCGTGATCTCGCGGGAGGAGGCGCGGTGGTTGGTGGTGGCCGCGCAGGGACTGGACCGGCGGCCGCATCGACGGCGGGCGACGAAGGCGGATCTGCTGGCGACGATCCAGCGGCTCGGTTGCGTGCAGCTCGATTCGATCAGCGTCGTCTCCCGCTCACACGAGACGGTGCTCTGGAGCCGGCTCGGCTCCTTCAACACGGCGCTGATCGCCGAACTCTACGATCCCGACGCGGCGGTCGCCGAATTTTTGGCGCACGCCGCCGCGATCGTGCCGGTCGGTCTGCTGCCCTTGTTCCGGCCGTACATGGAGCGCGCCCGCCAGCGTGAAGGATGGGCGACCGACCCGGCCAACCGCGCGGTCATGGACCACGTGCTGGATCGCATCCGGCGGGACGGGCCGCTCGGCTCACGCCATTTCGAGTCACCAGAGGAAGCGGGACCAGCGGCGCCGTGGGCCTGGTACGGCACCAAGCCAGAGCGGCGCGCGCTCGATCTCCTCTGGCTGCGTGGCGACCTCGTCGTCCGCCGCCGCGATGGCTTTCAGCGTGTCTTCGATCTCGCCGAACGGGTCGTGCCCGCCCTTTGGGGAAATGAGGCGATCTTCGAGGTCGATTGCCGCCGCGAACTGACACGGCGGGCGCTGGGCGCCCTCGGCGTGGCGACGGCGTCCTGGACGGCCGACTACTTCCGCACCGGCGGTCCCTCTCACCTCCCGGTCCGCACCGCCGCGAGCGAGCTCCGTGCCCTCGCGGCGGAAGGTGCGGCCCTTCAGGCGGTGGTGGAGGGGATCGCCGGTCCATGTTGGCTCGATCCCGCTCTGCTGCCGCTGCTCGACGAGCTCCGGGCGGGGCGTGGCCGCCCGGTCCTGACGACGCTGCTGTCGCCGTTCGACAGCCTGGTTTGGGACCGCGACCGCGCGCTGACCCTGTTCGGGTTCGACTACCGGCTGGAGAGCTACACCCCGGCGGTGAAACGTCGCTATGGCTACTACACGCTGCCGATCCTCGACCGCGGCCGGATCGTCGGGCGGCTCGACCCGGCGTATGACCGGTGGACGAAGGTCCTCACCGCCAAGGCGCTCCACCTCGAACCGTGGGTGCGACCGAGCGCGCGCCTGGCGACGGCGATCGACCGCGCAGCGCGCGACCTCGTCGCCTTCCTGGGTGGCGACGGTGGCGAGCCGTCGGCCATCCGCTGGCTCCACGCCGACCCGGCGACGATGTTGCCGCTGCTGGAGCGCGCTGGGCGCCAGTAGGTGCGTGGTCTGCCGCTCCCGGCTACTCAGTCGCTCTCTGGAACGTGGAGCAGGGCGTCGTCCGGTGTCAGGCTGAAGATCGGGTATTCGAGCGGCTTGCCGCCCGGGGTGCGGCTCTTTCGGGTGCCACGGATCAGGATCGGTGGCTGACGATCGGCGAGGTCGTTGAGCAGGCGGCGGAGCTGCCACTCGCTCAGCCGAGGCAGCACGCTCTGCTGGACCAGATGGCTCAGGATCTTGCGAAACGTCAGGTAGGAGTAGCGGCCGTCCCGCTCCAGTTCGCCGAGTGTGGCGAAGAGCGCTTGTTGCTCCTCCGGCCGCAACGCTTCGAGGCGAACCTCGGCGGCGGTCTCGCCATCCGCCTCCCCACGATCGTCGCCGCGCTCATCGCCGGTCTCATCCGCGCTTTCGTCGCGCTCGGCGGCGGAGTCGCTGGGCAGCGTGGCAAAGCTGTTGCCGCCCGAGGTGGTGAGGGCAACGCTGCCCTCCTGCTCGGCGGCTTCCATGAACACGCTGAAGGGGACGCCGTACCACGCCTTCGGTTTGAGGTTGTGGTCCAGACTCAACCAGTGACCGAGGTCCTGGTAAACCATCGGCTCCCCGCCGCCACGGCGACGCAGCGTCTCTTGGAGCAGCTCGAACCCGCGTTCCGCTGGCGGGAACCCATCAACGGGCGCGAGTTGAGGCACGGCGGCGCGGCTGGGCGCCACCGCCCGGACCTGCCGCGCCGGCTGCTGGGAATCCAACCGTTGGGGAGCCGGACGGCGGCCGACCGAGGGGTCGAGATCACGCTCGTAGAGCAGCACTTCGTCGGCGGCGGCGGAGAGGAGCCGGCTCATGGCGGCATCGACGCCGATGACGACGACGCGCCGGCCGTTCTGGCGCAGATGGTTGAGGGGATGGATGAGGTCGCCGTCGCCGGTGACAATGACGAAGGTGGAGAGGTTTTCGGAGCGAGCGCAGGTCTCCACCGCGTCGACGGCGATGCGGATATCCGCGCTGTTCTTGCGCGTCGGCACGTAGATGAGGTCGATCCCCTGGCGGTAGAGATTCTCGGCGTCGATGCTCAGGTCCGGCGAGGTCCAGTTGGCGTAGGCGCGGGCAAGGACGAGACGGCCCCGCTCCTGCGCCTCCTGGATGATCAGACTCATGCGCGGGGTGGTCAGCGTGAAGTTACGGCGCAGGCTCTTTTGCAAGTTCTCGTAGTCAATCAGGAGCGCGACATCTCCGCTCCGTGCCGGCTGCGCCATCGCGGTCGTAGCACCATCCCGTTGACTACCGGCTCCGTACGCGGCCATCCGGCACCACCTTTCACGACGAGGAGTCAGGACTCAGGGACACATGCTGCTACGGCGCTGGTGTTGCGGCCCCGGTCAGGATGCCACGGAACAGCGGCGTGCGGAAGCGGCCCGCCTTGGCAAACATCGTTCCATTGCCTGCGATAACCGCCGCCACAATCGGCTAAGTCCTAAGTCCTAAGTCCTAAGTCCTAAGTCCTTCATTCCGGCACTGGTTAAAGACCTCGTAGAGCATTACGGCGGTGGCGACCGCGAGGTTGAGGGAATCGCCGCGGCCGACCATCGGGATGCGGACCATCGTGCCGGCCAGCGTTTGCGATGCGGGCGAGAGTCCCTCCCGCTCGCTGCCCATCAGCAGTAACGTCGGGCGCTGGTAGCGGATGCTGGTGTAGTCGGCCGCGGCCGCGTCCGAGGTGCCGACGACGGCGTCGTGGTGACGCCGGGACCACGCGCCGAGTTCGGCTGGATCGGTGCGGATGAGGCGTTGGGCGAAGATCGCGCCCATGCTGGCCCGGAGCGCGGTCGGATCGTACGGGTCGGTGGCGTGGCCGAGCAGGATCACGCCGCCAGCGCCGACCGCATCGCTGGTGCGCAGGATCGTGCCGAGGTTGCCGGGATCCTGCACCCCTTCGAGCGCCACCCATGCCAGCTCGCCGGCCGGTTCGATGTCGTCCAGCCGGTGCCAGCGCTGCCGCACGACGGCGCCGAGTCCTTGTGGCCCGTCCCTGGTCGAGAGTGACGCGAACACGTCGTCGCTCATCTCCAAGAGATCGGCCCCGGATCGCTGATAGTCCGCGACCAACTCCTGGCCAAATGGGTGGCGGGCAAGCAACCCCGGCGCCACGACCAGCGTCTCGACCGGCGCCCGGAGCTGAAGCGCCTCGCCCACGAGCCGGATCCCTTCGACGAAGAACCACCCAGCCGCATCCCGCTCCTGGCGGCGCCGCAAGCCGCGGATGGCCTTGATGCGTGCATTGCTCCGGCT
>JACDBO010000377.1 GCA_013694885.1 Chloroflexia bacterium
CCCGCTGCCGCGACGGACAGTACCAGGGTGCTGACCGCGACGAGCATAATCGCCGCCCACGGTGCGGTTCTCCTCGAGAAACCCTCACCCAGATGTGGGTACATCGGTCGTCGTCGGAGACGCGCGCTGAGGATCGCCTCGGCCCTCGATCGTCGATCCTCTGGCATTCCGTGAGCTCGGGGAGGGCTCGCCGCGTCCCGGACGGGAAGTTGCTCAGTCTCCATTGGTTGCCCCTGAGTTACGCCGGCAATCGATTGTCGTGATTTCACCATGTTGGTCCACCGTCATCGACCGGTTTGCCATGCCGATAAAGAGACCATGGTCGACGACCCCGGTCAGCGCCTTGATCCGCGTGGCAAGATCGACGCAGTCGGCCATCGGTCCGGTGATGCAGTCGAGGATATAGTGACCGCCGTCGGTAAGAAAAGGTGTACCGGCCTCACCGCGTCGAAGCACCGGGGCGATGGCGAGTGCCGAGAGTGCCGTGGCGGTGTGGTGCCACCCAAAAGGAATCACCTCGACCGGAAGCGGCATGCGGACGCCGAGCTGAGGCACCAGTTTCGCCGAGGCGGCGACGACGACGAATCGACGCGCGCGGGCGGCAACAACCTTCTCCCAGAGGAGCGCCCCGCCCCGCCCCTTGATGAGGTTGAGTGCCGGGTCGATCTCGTCAGCCCCGTCGAGGCAGAGGTCGAGCGTTTCGACGTCGTCCATCGTTCGCAGGGGGATGCCGAACGACGAGGCGAGCGCGGCGGTGCGTTCAGATGTCGCGACGCCGGTGAAACGCAACCCCTCTCCCACCCGGCGGCCGAGTTCGCGTACCACCGCATCGGAGGTTGATCCGCTACCGAGACCGACCACCATGTCGGGTTCCACTTCGTCAGCGGCGGCACGCGCAAGCGTCTTCAGCCGGTCGGACAGCTCCATCATGGCGCTAATCATCGGCGGCGACACGCCGCTCCAGCAGTTCGGCGGCGGCCACATCGACCAGCCAGCGGAGCGTGCCGTTGGTCGGGCGGACGACCTGGGCGGGATAGAGATCGACATTGATGTCGCCGTCGAGGACGCGATGGAGCATGTGCGCCTTGCCGGAGCCAGCGACGAGGACGACCACCTCGCGGCCGGCGTTCAGCACCTGCGGCGTGAGGGTCAGGCGAACGGCATCGAGTTTCTCGACACGGTGCGCGACAGCGTGGTCCTCCTTCTCGTTGATGGCGTCCGTGGTCGGGTAGAGCGAAGCGGTGTGACCGTCGTCGCCGAGGCCGAGAAGGATCAAATCGAAGCGCGGTGGGTCCTCCGGGCCGAAGGCGGCGCGGAGCTGGGCGGCATAGTCGCGCGCGGCGCCCTCTGGCTCGGGAAGGTCAGTGCGCCACGGGTGGAGTTGCGAGGCGGGCATACCGGCGCCGTCGAGAAAGGTCCGAATGGCCACCCCCGCGTTGCAGTCGGGATCGTCCAACGGTACCCAGCGCTCATCTCCCCAGAACACATGAAGTCGAGCCCAGTCGATCCGGTTTCGGTACTCATCCCGAGTCAGGAGTTCGCCCATCCGCTTCGGCGTGGTGCCGCCGGAGAGGGCGATGACGGCGCGTCCCCGTGCCGCGATCGCGCTCGCGACGGCCGCGATGAGCACTTCGGCAGAAGCCACGGCAAGCGCCGCGGAGTCGGCCACTACATGCACGGCCCCGCGTTCCCCGTAATCCAGTACATCGATGAGTTTCGTCATCGTTGAGAATCCCACCGTTGACGAGTGTCGAGACGACTAGAGGGGCACACAGCGTTCACTCCTCCATCATGGCCGATCATGTCTCATCCGTGCCTCACTATGGGATCAGTTTGGCTGCGAGCGCGAGGGCTTCCTCGAATATCCGATCGCGGCCGAAGCGCTGGAGCTCTGCTCCGAGCATCCGCTGGTCGGTGGGGCGGCGAGCGTAGACCATGCGGCTCACCGGCGGCATCGACGGAGACTCGCTGCTCGTGATCAGATCGTCGCTGTCGGTGCGCTCGATCGTGAACTGGCCGGGTGCGTCGCCGCCGGCAATGATCTGGACCTTGCGCAGCGAGAACACCGCGTGCGGACTCGTGTCGGGTGTCAGGCGTAGCTCGATCTCGCGTCCATGATCGCCGGTGCGAGCCCGGAGAGGCGCCCACCAGCCACCGCTGCGACGCCGCTCCAGCTGCTCGATCACCTCCCAATTAAGACGGCTTGCCAACCAGCCGACCGTCAGCAGCGCCGCCGGAAACCCGGAGGACCCGTCGCGCCGGACGTCCGCGTAGGCAATGGAGACCTGCTCGATCGTGTCGAGGCAGGGCTGCACATTCGGCGGGTCGAAGAATTGGGCAAGGAGCTGGCGCCAGGGCGAGAGGCGGTGCCAGGTGAAATCGCCGAGCAAGTGCGCACCACTGTCATAGTCCAGGAGGCTGCGGAGCGTGTCGATGCCGCTCGCGTCGCGGCCGAGCTGAGCCGAGTCGACGATCAGGCGGTCGACGATGCCGAGCAAGTCGTGAAACAGTGTGTGGCGGGGAAAGGTGCCACTCGGCCACCACAGGAAGTCTGAGAGTTCAGCCACCAGCAATGGAGTGACGAGGCTCGGCAAGTTGCCAGATGTCTGACCATCGCTCCGAATCGTCACGACTTCGAAGCGGACGCTTGGCTCGCCTTTGGGGGTCGTGCTCTCAAGCAACTCGACTCGGACATCGAAGTGTGTCTCGTTGGAGTCGGTGTCGCTGGTCGGTCGGGTGATCAGTATGATGGTTCGCGACGGTTGTAAATCCGTGAGGTTGCGAACCGTCTCTTCAATCAGGCGGATGTGCTTGTCGGTGTCGGCGACCGCGAGCAGGTTGAGCGTGTTGGCACGCATGAACTGGCCGCCGCCATATCGCTCCTCGGCGACCATCTCGCCAGGGGCCTGTCCGCCATGACGTGGTCCACCGAGCGTCGCCCAGAGCTTGTTCAGCTCGTCCTGGATGGCGCCCGCGTCCAGAATGTCGGTCTCCCACGCGGTCGCGAATGCCGGCCTCGCCTCGGTCGTGGTCGTCATGGCCGGCGCCATTCACGGTTCTCGCGGCGCAGCAACGCGTCGGCCTTGCTCGGCCCCCATGTGCCGGCTTCGTAGGGGTAGACAGGGACCGGCAGTTCCTGCCAGCCGTCGATGATCGGCTGCATCAATGACCAGGCCGTCTCCACCTCGTCGCGGCGCGCGAACAGGGTCGGATCACCCAGCATCGCGTCGAGCAGGAGCCGCTCGTAGGCGTCGGGTCCGGCCTCTCCGAACGAGGCGCCATAGAGGAAGTCCATGCGCACCGTTCGTAGACGGGTTGTCGCGCCGGGTACTTTGGCGGCGAAGCGCAGGGCGATCCCTTCGTCTGGCTGGATGCGCATGGTGATGACGTTGGGCGAGAGGTCGAGGTCGCCGATCGACTGAAACATCAGGTGGGGCACTTGCTTGAACTCGATGGCAATCTCGGTGACACGTCGCGGCAGGCGTTTGCCGGTGCGGAGGTAGAACGGCACGCCAGCCCACCGCCAGTTGTCGATCCCCAGTTCAATTGCGGCGAACGTCTCCGTGCGTGACGTGGGGGGAACACCTTTCTCGTCACGGTAGGATGAGGACGCCCGCCCCCCGACGAACCCCTCTTCGTACTGGCCGCGCACCGTCTGCCGGTTGACCGCCTCTCCGGTGGGTGGCACCACCGAGCGCAGCACCTTGACCTTCTCGTCGCGCAGGGCGTTGCCGTTGAACAGAGCCGGCGGCTCGATGGCGATGACCGAGAGGAGCTGGAGGATGTGGCTCTGAACTATGTCACGCAGGGCGCCCGCGTCGTTGTAATAGGAGCCTCGACCTTCGACACCGATCGCCTCGGCGACGGTGATCTGCACATGGTCGACGTACTGCCGGTTCCAAATCGGCTCAAAGAGGATGTTGGCAAAGCGAAAGGCGAGGACGTTCTGGACCGTCTCTTTGCCGAGGTAATGGTCGATCCGGTAGATCTGCCGTTCGGAGAAGACGGCGCCAATCTCGGCGTTGAGAGCGCGGGCGCTGTCCACATCGCGACCGAACGGTTTCTCGACGACGATCCGGTGCCAGTTATCCGGTTGGTTCCAGTAGATATCCTGCCGCTGGGCGAGCCCGGCCGCACCGAGGTGCTGGATGATCGGCGCGTAGAAGCCCGGCGCCGTCGCGAGGTAGAAGAGCCGGTTGCCGTGAGCACGCCGCTCCTCATCGATCGTGTCCAGGTGTTTTCCAAGATCCTGGTAGACAGCCTCGTCCTTGAAGTCACCGCGGACGTAAAAGAGTCCCTGCGCGAAGAGGCTCCAACTCTCGTCGGTAACCGGCGTTCGCGCCGACGCTTCGACCGCCTGGCGCATCTCGGCGCGAAAGGCGTCGTCGTCCCACGGGCGGTGGGAGACGCCGACGATCGAGAAGCCCTCGGGCAGCGGTTGGGCGACGGCGAGGTCGTAGAGCGCCGGCATCAGCTTGCGCGTCGTTAAATCGCCGGTGACACCGAAAATGACCATCACGCACGGGGCCGGGATGCGCCCCAGCTGAAGCCCGGCGCGGAGCGGGTTCGTGCTCAGTGTGTCGCCGGCATCGGTCAGGTCGAACTGGTGACCGACATGGTCGACATCCATGACCCCCGCCGACGCATCGGTGGCGAAATCGTAGCTCCGCGATGTCCCAGGACGGCGCTTCGTGTCAGTCATCGTCACCCCGTTTCCAGGGGTTAGGGGGTAGCGTTTGGTCGCTTCTCTACTATCCCCTATCCCCTGTTCCCCATCCCCTCAGTAGTCTGCGCGCTGTGCTCCCTTTTCCGACCGTTCGCCGCGCTCTTCGGCGTCGGGTACCATGTCTTCATGGTCCTGGGGGCGCAGCACCTCAGCGCCAGCATCGGCCGGGGCGGCGGCTGGCGCGGCTGCCCGGTCACCCTCCCCCTGTCCATCGGCCCAGGCCTGGCGAGTGCTCGGCTCGGATCTGGTCTTCGGCCGCTCGGCTGGTGCCGGCTCGACCCACTCGGTGTGGAACGTGCCGGGTTTGTCGATCCGCTTGTAGGTGTGGGCGCCGAAGAAGTCCCGCTGGCCCTGGATCAGGTTGGCGGGCAGGTGCTCGGCGCGCAGCGTGTCGACGTAATCAAGCGCGTCGCTCATCCCCGGCGTCGGGATCCCGAAGTCGAGGGCGATGTGGCGCACCGCGCGCATCCCCGGCATCGCGTCGTTGAGGGCATCGGCGAAGGTTGGCGCGAAGAGCAGGTTCTCCAGCGCCGGCTCGGCGGCGAACGCCGCCATGATCGGGTCGAGAAGTTTGGCACGGATGATGCAGCCGGCCTTCCAGATGCGGGCGATCTCGGCGAGGTCGAGGTCCCATGAATATGCCTCGGAGGCGGCGGCCATCAGGGCCATGCCCTGCGCGTAGGACGCGATCTTGGCGAAGTAGAGCGCGTCTTCGAGGGAATCGATCACCCGCTCGCGTTCGGGCGCCTTTGGTAAGGTGCCGCCGTTCGTGCCAGGTCCATGCAGGATCGTGCTCGCCCTGAGGCGCAGCGGTTTCAGCGCGGAGAGCCCGCGGGCGATCACCGCCGCGTTGATGACCGGCGTCGGTGTCGCCAGCTCGAACGCGCTCTGGCTCGTCCAGCGGCCGGTACCCTTCTGCTCGGCCTCGTCGGCGATGACGTCGACCAGTGGCGCGCCCGTCTCGACGTCAACGTAGTTGAGCACCGTCTCGGTAATCTCGATCAGGAACGAGGCGAGGCGACCGCTGTTCCAGCGGGCGAATACGTCGGCGATCTCCGGCGCGCTCATGCCGAGCGCCTTGCGCATCACGTCGTAGGTCTCGGCGATGAGCTGCATATCGCCGTACTCGATGCCGTTATGGACCATCTTGACGTAGTGGCCGGAACCACCAGGGCCGATGTGGGTGACGCACGGGCCGGAATCGGATGTCGCGGCGATGGCGGTCAGCATCGGTTCAAGCGCGGTGTACGCCTCGGCGGGCCCGCCGGGCATCAAGCTCGGTCCCCAGAGCGCACCTTCCTCGCCGCCGGAGACGCCCATGCCGACGTAGTGGAAACCCACACCGGCCAGATCTTGCGAGCGCCGCTCGGTGTCATGGAAAAACGAGTTGCCGCCGTCGATCAGGATGTCGCCTTGTTCGAGGAAGGGCTTCAACTCACCGATCACGGCGTCGACCGCGTTCCCGGCCTTGACCATCAGGATGATCCGCCGCGGCCGCTCCAATTCAGCGACGAAGTCGCGGATCGAGAACTTGCCCAGGATGGATGTATCCTTGGCCGGCCCGGCGAGGACCTCTTCGGTGCGCTCGGCGGTCCGGTTGTAAACGACCGGCGCGAACCCGTTGCGCTCGATGTTCCGCGCCAGGTTCTCACCCATCACCGCCAGCCCCACGACCCCCACGTGCCGCTTATCCGCGCCGTTCTCCCGCCGCGCGGCGCGTTCGGCGCCTTCGCTGCGTTTCAGAGTGGTGCTCATCCGCGCTTGCCTCCGCACTCTCCCGGCTACCCTGGCACCGCGCCGCGCCAGGGAGGTGCTGTCAGACCGTAGTCTACTCACCCGCACGTCAGGGACCAATGGGATTGTGCTAACGAGGAGCATACCGGCGGTAGCTTCGAGCTGTGAAAAGCCAATAACGAGTGTGGACAAGATACGTATACTCTTGGGTACACAGATGTGTGACTCTGACAGATTGTCAGCGAGTCGCGTCTTGCTCCATTGAGCGATAGAGCGAAGAGGAACGGAGCGATCCATGGCCACGGTCCGCGTCGAGCCCAAACTGCACGCGAAACTGCGATCGCTGTCGGATTCCGAGCGGCGGTCGATCAGCCAGGTCATCGAGGAGGCCATCGACGATTACGAGAAGGCGAAGTTTTGGCGGGCCATGCATGAGGGCTATGCCCGGTTACGGGCAGATCCCGCCGCCTGGAGCGAGTACGAACAAGAGGTCGCCCTCTGGGACACGGTCAGCGGAGACGGTTTAGAGGACGAAGAACCCTACTACGCTGAAGAGGAGGCGCGGGATGAGATCGCTGCCACGACCACGCCTCGGTGAGGTGTGGAATGTGAACTTCGACCCCGCGCTTGGACACGAGCAGGGGGGTGTCCGCCCCGGCCTCGTCATCTCCAACGACCGGTTCAACCGGACGCCCCACACGCTTTGCTTTCTGGTCCCTCTCACCAGGACCGATCGGGATATCCCGTCGCACCTCCCGATTCACCCGCCCGAAGGTGGCTTGCGGGACACCTCCTTCCTCCTCTGCGATCAAGTCAAATCGCTCAGCGTCACTCGTCTCCTCCGCCGCCTCGGCACGGTCGACCAAGCCACCGTCGAGCGGGTGCAGATCATGGTTGGCCTCTTCATCGACCGGTAACGCCGCCTTGACCTCTCTGCAAGCCGTCCATTGTGACGTCGAACAGCACCGCCAACGGTCGTTTCGAGGCGCAGCGAGAGATCGCTTCTTGATTAGCGCCGCTGGCGAACGTCAGGTCCGCGTCGTTCTCAGCCTCGGAGAGGCTTCCATGTTGAGCCCAGTGCTTTAGCGCCGGAATCCCGGCAGGAGAGATCATGAGTTCCGCACATCATGCCCATGCCAACGAAGCGCCAGATTGGCTCAACGCCATCCTTGATCCCGAGCTCCGCCGGGAGGTGCGTAATGACGTTTTAGCCAGTGATTTCACCGGCGTGATCCGCACCTCTTTTGTACTTCTGGAGCGCAGGATTCGGGAAAGTGCTGGGCTCGAAGAGCACCAATACGGAAAGGATCTGATCGATAGGGCCTTCCAGCCGGACAAGGGAATCCTCCAGCCGGTATCACCTGACGGCGGTGAGCGGGCAGGTCTGCACAACCTCCTGCTTGGTATCTTTCTCTACTACCGTAACCCAATTGCGCATCGTCCGGTGTATCACACTCCTGAATCCGCTCTCCAGGTCCTGTCGCTGATCGACCATGCGCTCAGACTCGTTGGGGAGGCCGTCGAGCGCTCCTTTCACCTAGAGCGGGTTGCGGAGCAATTGGGCTTGTGAGAGCCTAGTGGGATGAAGCAATACTCGGTCGACCTCCGTGAGCGGCGGCTGGGAGCCATTGACGCTGGCCTCA
>JACDBO010000024.1 GCA_013694885.1 Chloroflexia bacterium
CTTCCGTGTCGTGCCAGACGTCGTAATCGGTCACCATCGCCGCCGTCGCGTAGCAGAGCCCCGCTTCCCGCGCCAGACGCGCCTCCGGCATCGCCGTCATCCCGATCACCGCGCCGTTCCACGCGCGGTAGAGGTTCGACTCCGCGCGGGTTGAGAACTGCGGACCCTCGATGCAGAGGTAGACACCGCCATCATGCACCGCCGGCGCGTGGACGCGGCAAGAGGCGACAATCGCGTCTCGCAGGCCGGGGCAGAATGGATCGGCCAAACCGACGTGGGCGACGATCCCACCCTCGAAAAACGTCCGTGGTCGACCCACGGTGCGGTCGATGATTTGATCGGGAACCACGGCCGCCCGCGGCGCCATCTCTTCGCGCAAACTGCCCACGGCGCTGACACTGAGCACATGGCTGACCCCGAGTGCGCGCATCGCCCAGATGTTGGCGCGATAGGGGACCTCGGACGGGTTGAGACGGTGGCCACGCCCATGCCGGGCCAGAAAGGCGATTCGCAGTCCGTGGAGCGTACCGACGACGAGGGGCGAGCTTGGGAAACCGAAGGGCGTCTCTACCTCGCGACTCTCGACATTCTCCAGCTCTGGCAGGTCATAGAGCCCGCTGCCGCCGATAACGCCCAGCATCCCCTCGGTCAATGCGTTTCCCCCTTCACCCACCGCATGATCGCCCGGGAATGGTAGCGCTCCGGGCTGGATGGTTTCCTCTCCGGCGGCTGGCCCTTCCCCGACAACGTTCACGAGTTGAGGGAGAGCGCAATGGCGGTGGCGAAACGGTCCGGGGTGCTCGCGGGTCCCTCGACGAGCAACCCCTCAGCGTCGATTGTCAGGGGCAGCGCACCGGCCGCCGGGTCGGCCACCAGGCGTGCGCCCGTGACGTTCTGCCCGAAATCGGGCACCCGAACCTTGCCGTCAGCCGGCCAGTCAAACACATGCACGTAGACCGTGTCGTACTTGGCGGTGGTCCTTCCCCAGTCGAATCCCTGCAGCGGTCCGGGCCGCGTGCCGTAAATCGCCTCCCCGTTCCGCTCAAGCCATTGGCCCATCTCCTTCAGGCGCGCCACGCTGGCATGTGGAATATCTCCCTCGGCCGTTGGGCCAACGTTGAGCAGGTAGTTTCCGCCCTTGCTGACGATGTCCACGAGTTTGTGGATGAGTTCCCCGGTCGACTTCCAGTTGTGGTCGTCGTGCTTGTAGCCCCACGTATCGTTGATCGTCGCCGGCGTCTCCCAATCGGCATCGAACAACTCGGCCGGGATCGCGTTGTCTCCCGCCTCCGCGTAGTCGCCCAGGGCATTGCCGATCCGGCCATTGACGAGACATCCAGGCTGCAATTCGTGGACGAGGTCAACGAGTGATCTGCTTTGCGCAGCCGAGATCCGCTTTGGTGTATCGAACCAGATCAGGCCAATTGGACCGTAGTTCGCGAGCAGTTCGCGAACCTGGGGCTTGACGTAGTGCTCGAGGTAGCCGGCGAAATCTTTCTTCGCATCGTCGTAGTCCCAGTCGTTGCCGTCACCGTCCGGATGATGCCAGTCCTGTGTCTGTGAATAGTAGAAGCAGAGGTGAACACCTTGCTCCTGGCATGCCCGCGCCAACTCCTTCATCGGGTCGCGGCCAAACGGCGTCGCATCGACGATGTTGTATTCGGTCTCGTTCGAGCCGTACATGCAGAAGCCGTCGTGATGCTTCGCCGTGATCACCAGGTACTTCTGCCCTGCCTGTTTGGCCAGCGAAACCCAGGCATCCGCATCGAACCTGGTTGGGTTGAACCGACCGGCCAGGGACTCGTACTCCCGCACCGGGATACGCTCCCGAAGCATGACCCACTCGCCGATTCCGGGGATCGGCTTGCCCCGCCACTGGCCGGCTGGAATCGCGTAGAGGCCCCAATGGATGAACATGCCAAAGCGAGCGTCTCGCCACCAGTTCAACCGTTGATCACCGCGCGCGCCTGGTCGCTGCCGCGCTTCCTCGCGAATCGAGCCGTCCTCCGCCATTGCCATGCGCTCCATTTCATTCGCCTGACGGTATCCACGCTAGCGCCCGGCAATGGTAGCGTTCCGGGCGGGCGGGTTCCACATCGATGTCGTCTAACTGCCGTCGCAGGCGACAGCGCCTCGTGGTTGGCCGAGCCAGGCTCATCGTGGTAAACTCTGGCGAATAAATCGGCGGAATAGCGGGCATTTTCGTGGTGCCCGCGCTGACTTTAGGGCGTTGGAGCGAATCGCGGATCAGGAGAGGGAGGCGCCGCCGGCATGGCGTTATTGCAACAGCAGAAAGAGGAGATCATTGTCGCGAGCCGCGTCCACGATACGGACACCGGGTCGCCTGAAGTTCAGATCGCGCTGCTGACCGAGCGAATCAACGGGTTGACTGGTCACTTGCGGTCCCACCGGCACGACTACCACTCGCGCCGGGGGCTCCTCAAGTTGGTCGGGCGGCGGCGGCGACTCCTCGCGTATTTGAGCGAGAACGACATCGAGCGCTATCGCGTGACCATTGCCCGGCTTGGACTGCGCCGATAACCGGCGTGGGCGGGCCGATTCTGGCAGCAAGTCGCAAGACATCAGCCCAGGGCCGAACGGTCCTGGGCTGATTTCGTGTGGAGGTGGGTGGTCCCAAACCGCGCCCTTGCCACGAAGGAGGGAGGCGAAGAGGTCGTTTCGTGGGGCACTGACCCGGGGTGGGTTGGACCCTGCCCGGAGGTTGGGGAATTGGAGCGGCGCGAGGTCGAGGCGCCGCGGGCGTCGCGCCGCTCCAGTCCCTCATCTCTTCGGGCCGAACGGAAACTCCGGTTTCCGCGTAGCTGTCGAATCAGGATCAGGAGTAACGCATGAGTGCGATTCAGACACATCAGTCGAACGCGACATCGGTCGCGGTCGAGATCAACGGCCGAACGCTCTCTCTCGAAACCGGGCTGCTCGCCGAGCAGGCGGACGGCGCGGTCGTCGTCCGCTTTGGCGACTCGATCGTGCTCACCACCGTCGTCGGTGAGCGCGAGCAGAAGGCCGATCTCGGCTTTTTCCCGCTCACCATCGACTACGAGGAACGCATGTACGCCGCCGGCAAGATCCCCGGCGGTTTCATCAAACGCGAAGGGCGCCCGACCGAAGCCGCGATCCTCGCCGCGCGGCTCACCGACCGCCCCTTGCGGCCGCTCTTTCCCAAGGGCTACCGCGCCGAAGTCCAGGTCATCACCACGGTGCTCTCCGCCGACCAGGAGAACGACCCGGACCTGCTCTCAATCATCGGCGCCTCAGCGGCCCTCTCGATCTCGCAGATCCCGTGGGACGGCCCGGTGGGCGCGGTGCGGATGGGGTTGGTCGATGGCCAGCTGGTGGTCAACCCGACCTTCTCCCAGCTTGCCGACAGCGATCTGGACATGGTCGTCGCCGGTACCGAAGACGCGATCATGATGGTCGAGGGCGAAGCGGATCAGATCTCGGAGGACCAACTCGTCCAGGCGATTGAGGTTGCCCACGACAACATCAAGGAGATCGTGCGCATCCAGCGCGACCTCGCCGGGCAGGTCGGCAAACCCAAGTGGTCGTTCACCCCACCGGCGAAAGACGCCGCGCTCACCGAGCAGGTCCGCGCGGCCATCGGCGACCGCCTTCGCAC
>JACDBO010000047.1 GCA_013694885.1 Chloroflexia bacterium
CCACCATCACCGCCGCCGATGCCCAAGCCTGGTTCGCCCATTGCGGCTACCCCATTCCGGCCCAACTATTATGCTAACCGCTCTAGGAGGTTCACGGTGCGCCGTCTGGTTTTGATCGTTATCGCGACGCTCTCGCTCGTTGGAGTGTCTAGTCCGATTGCCGCACAGCAGGTTGACAGCTCGTTCAGCGAGACGATCATCGGCGGCCTCGGTTACCCGGAGATCGAGGTCAGCGTCGGACCTGACGGGGTGACCGCGCCCTCTGAGCTGGCAGCGAGCATCTACCTTGTCCGCCTCTCGGCGGCGTCCGGGTATTCGGGCTACCTGGACTTTATGCAGCCTCCAGCCGGATTGAGCGAGGACGAAGCAACCGAGCTGGCTCTGGCCGCCGCGCGCGATGACCTGGCGCAAGCGGGCTGGGGCTACGCCGGTGGAAACAACACCTTCGAGGATGGCGTTGCGACCGTATTCCTCATCGACCTCGCGCCAGGTGAGTACCAGATCGCGGCTTCCTACTACGCTCCCGATGAGGGGTCAGAGGAGATCATGCAATTGCTCCCGCTCACGGTGACCGAGGGCGCGGTCGCGACGCCGGGCGCCACTCCGCCCGCCAGCCCGGTGGCATCGCCGGTCGCCACGGGAGAGCCACCCGCCACCGTGACGCTGGAGATGACCGACCAACTCCAGTACATTGTCACACCCGACCCGGTGCCTGCCGGCCCGAATCTCTGGGAGCTCACCAACACGGGCGAGCAGCAGTCCCACCATGTGGTCATGGTCCGCCTGCCGGAAACCGTTACAGTTGAGCAGATCGTCGGTGAGTTCAATGCGATGATGAGCGGCACACCGCCCACGGGCGAGTCGGTCTTCGCGCAGTTCACCTTCGTCGGCTATGCCGCGCTTCAATCCGGTGGGGCGACGACGTGGATCGAACTCGATCTCGAACCCGGCACGTACGCCGCGATCTGCTTCATCATTGATCCGGCGACCGGCCGCCCCCACGCCATGGACGGGATGGTCACGACCTTCACCGTCGCCTAGTCGGATCGAGCGGAGAGCCGCTGAGTCACGGAACCGGGGCGGTGCCCCGGCTCCGTGGTTCGTCGGCTTTGACGGTGGTCCTGCCACGCCCGTATAATCGTCCGGTTGCGCTGGGAGTCCCCCGGCGTCTTCGCGCGCCTTCGTCGCATCGCTATCAATAGCGCGATGGTGTGTGCGAATTACGGTGGATGAGATGTCAGCGGACCGAGGTCAGCGAACCGGCCTCTATGACCTTCATAACGAGACCCGGGTCAATGTCGCGTCACTGCTTCAGGAGCCCGTTGGCGGCAACCGCGAGATTCGACTCAGTTTGGACGCGCTGCCGCTGGATGAGGATGTCGTCGCGCGCGGCATCGCCGGCGCCGCTCGGCTGACTCGTGTACGTGATGCGGTGCTGGTCGCCGCAAGGGCGCGAGGGCACGCCGAGTTGGAGTGTGTGCGCTGCCTGAATGGGTATGAGCAGCCGTTCGCGGTCGATTTTGCCGAGGAGTTCCGGCAGACCGTCGATGTCCACAGTGGACGCGAACTGTCTGTCAATGGGCAAGCGATCGCGGATGTCGACGAGGATGAGACGGACTTCGCTATTGACGAGAACCACGAGCTCGACATGGCGGAAGCACTTCGACAATGGATTGTCCTGGAATTGCCGATGCGGCCCGATTGCGGGTTGGCGTGTCCGGGACCGGAGCTCACCTGGTTGGGCGAGCAGCAGGTAGGAGACAGCCGGCTCGCGGCTCTTGCCAATCTCCTTCCAGAGGAGGACCGGTTCTGAGCGAGACCAGCGTATGCCACGTCTTCGGTGGGATTGCCGCAACCGATGAGCGCCGAGTCTGAGAGGAGAGAACGATGGGAGCCCTTCCGAAGCAGCGAATCAGCCGGCACCGGCAAGGCAACCGCCGCCGGCACCACTTTCTGACACCGCCACAGCTGGTGGAGTGCCGAAACTGCCGCCAGATGCGGCGATCGCACCACGTCTGCCCGAACTGCGGCGTGTATCGCGGTCGCCAGGTCATCGAGATCGAAGAGCGGAGAGGCGCGGAGAGTTAGTCCGCGAGCCGCGATCTAGGTGCACGGTGGGAAGGACCATGTCCCTCCCACCGTTCTGCGTTTCCCGCGGCGAGTAGCGGGGTGAGGTCGCCTCTTCCACTCAGTGTTGCGTATCATCCACGGTAAGGTCCAAGCCGGCTCGGCGAAGAGGTCGCGGCACCACGGCGCGCGGCACGAGGAGTGACGATGCCATACGCGGCCATAACCGGATGGGGTCAGGCTCTGCCGGAGCGGGTGCTGACCAATGTCGACCTCGAAAAGATGATCGACACGTCCGACGAGTGGATTTTCTCGCGCACCGGTATCCGTGAGCGCCGCGTCGTTGGCCGCGATGAGACGACAACCTCCTTGGCCACCGCGGCCGCTCGCCAGGCACTGGCACGCGCCGGCCGCACCCCTGACGAGATCGACTTGATCGTGGTCGGGACCGCCACGCCGGACGACTTCCTCGTCTCCCAGTCATGTCTCGTTCAGGGCGAGCTAGGTGGGAACGCCGGAGCATTCGATGTCGGCGCCGCCTGTGCCGGCTTCGTGACCGCCCTCTCGGCGGGTACGCAGTTCGTGACCTCTGGGGTTTACCGGCGGGCGTTGGTGATCGGCGTGGACACGTTGACCCGCTACGTCGACTACACCGACCGCAGCACCTGCGTTCTCTTTGGCGACGGTGCCGGTGCGGTCGTCATCGAGGCCACCGAAGAGCCACGGGGCCTGCTCTCGACCGTGCTCGGAGCCGACGGAGCTGGTCACAAGCACCTCTTCGTCCCCGGGTGGGGAGCACTCGTGCCAGAGTCGGCGGAGTTGTTCCCGGAGTATCGGCCCTATCTTCAGATGAACGGCAAGGAGGTCTTTCGGTTCGCGGTGGGGGTGATGGGCGACGCCGCGGTCGACGCGGTCAAACGTGCTGGACTCTGCTTCGACGATGTCGATATGCTGATCCCGCATCAGGCCAACCTGCGCATCATCGACGCCGCCGCCCGCCAACTGGAGCTGCCGCGCGAGAAGGTGTGGGTCAACATCGACCGCTACGGAAATACCTCCGCCGCCTCGGTCCCGATTGCGATCTGCGAGGCGGCCGAAGCCGGTCGTCTCAAAGAGGGCGACAACGTCGTGCTGGTCGCGTTCGGCGCCGGGCTGGCGTGGGCGGCTGGGGTGGTGCGCTGGGGAACCGCCGGTGTCGCCGAGCGAGCGGATCAGTACGATGAAACGGCCACCCGATGAGCGGGGGGCAACCCGTGGCGGTCGCGTGGGTGTTTCCGGGTCAAGGTTCCCAGTATGTGGGGATGGGCCTGGAAGTAGCGCGAGATGCGCCAGCGGCCGCAACGGTGTTCGAGCGTGCCGACGAGACGCTCGAATTCGCGTTAAGTGACCTGATCTTCCACGGACCCGACGAGGAGCTGCAGCAAACCGCCAACCAGCAACCGGCGATCGTCACCGTGAGTGCCGCGTATCTTGTTGTCCTGCGGGACCGTGGGCTCCTGCCGGAACCACAGGCGGTGGCCGGGCACAGCCTGGGCGAATACTCCGCGCTGGTCGCGGCCGATGCGCTTGATTTGGCCGACGCACTTCGACTCGTGCGCAGGCGCGGAGAACTGATGCAGGAACATGGCGCGGGCGCGATGGCCGCGATCATCGGTCTCGATCAGGACGCGGTCGCCGACATTGCCGCCACGACCGAGGTGCAGGTCGCCAATTACAACGCGCCTGGGCAAACCACGGTCTCCGGTCGCGACGCGGCGATTGAGCGGGCGATGGCCCTCGCGACGGAGCGCGGCGCCCGCCGCTGCGTGCGATTGCCGGTGAGCGCGGCGTTTCATTCGCCGCTGATGGGGCCGGTGGTGGAGGCGTTGCGCCCGATGATTGAGCGGACTCCGTTCCGCGAGGCCTCGGTTCCGCTCGTGACGAACGTTGCGGCGAGTCCGGTGCGGCACCCCGACGATCTGCGCCGCGAATTGCTCGATCAAATCTGCGCGTCGGTGCGTTGGATCGACGTGATCGAGCGGATGCGCGCCGATGGCATCACGACGTTTGTCGAAATCGGTCCGGGCAAGGTGCTGAGTGGCCTCATCACGCGCATCGCCAAGGACGCGCATACCGTCACCGCGGAGTCCTTGCTCGCGTAGCGTTGGCTCTGTGGGCGCATGACGTGGAAGGGATCAGCGGAATGCCTGCTTCATCCGATCAACCGGTCGCGGTCATCACCGGCGGGACGCGTGGTATCGGCCTCGCCATCGCGCACCGCCTCGCCGCCGAGGGTTACGACTTGCTCATCTCCTATCGCGGAGATGAGGCCGCCGCCGACGTTGCCCGGGAGCAACTTGGCGGGACGGAACGGCGAATCGAGATCATGGCGGCAGATGTCGCCGATGCCGATAGTGCTGGTTCGTTGATCGAGGGCGCGATGCAACGACTCGGCCGAATCGACGTGCTGGTCAACAACGCCGGTATCACCCGCGACACGCTGACGATGCGGATGAGCGAGGACGATTGGGATGCCGTCCTTTCGACGAACCTGAAGGGTTCGTTTCTGTGCGCGAAGGCGGCGATCCGGCCGATGGTCCGCCAGCGCTCCGGCCGGATCGTGAACCTGACCTCCGTGGTCGGGCTCGTCGGCAACGCCGGACAAGCCAACTACGCGGCGGCCAAGGCGGGCTTGATCGGGCTCACCAAGTCGCTCGCCAAGGAAGTCGGTTCCCGCGGCATCACCGTCAATGCCGTGGCGCCGGGTTTCATCTCGACGCGCCTGACCGAGGTTCTGCCGGAGGATATGAAGCAGACGTTGTTGAAAAACACGCCGCTCGGCCGCTTCGGCTCACCGGAAGATGTCGCCGGCGCTGTTGCTTTCCTCGTCTCGCCTGATGCCGCGTTCATCACCGGCCACGTCCTCACCGTCGACGGCGGCCTGTTCATGGCGTAGCACGACCGCTGTGAGTGGGACGGTGGTGACTTGCGCCACGGGTGGAAACACTTGCTCGATCGAGAGCGTGTCTCCTGGACGAGAGATTTCTCGCTGCGGCTCGAAATGACAGCGGTGGGGCGGCTCGACAGGACGGTGGTGGGGCGGGCCGACAGGACGGCGGTGGGGCCGCTCGACAAGTCTTTTGAGCGGTGAATTTGGGCAGGGGGTAGACTTGGCGGCGGTGGTTGTGCGCGACGAGGAGGGAGTGGCTGCACGGTGTTTCGAAAGATCCTGATCGCGAACCGCGGGGAGATCGCGCTACGGGTGTTACGCGCCTGCCGCGACCTCCACATCCCCGCCGTCATCGCCTACAGCGATGTGGACCGGGATTCGCTGCCGGTGCGGCTGGCCGACGAGGCCGTCTGTATTGGACCGGCCGCGGCCGCGCGCTCGTACAACAACATTCCGGCGGTGATCAGCGCCGCGCTCGTCACCGGGTGCGACGCGATCCACCCTGGGTATGGCTTTCTCGCCGAGAACGCCTATCTGGCCGATATCTGTCATCAGGTTGGACTCACGTTCATCGGTCCCAAGCCCGACGTAATCGAGCGGATGGGCAACAAGGCCGAGGCACGCCGAGTGATGCGCGAAGCCGGGGTACCCTTGCTACCGGGCACTGAGGGAACGGTGGCGACCCTCGGTATGGCGCGTCAGGAGGCGCGCCGGATCGGCTATCCGGTCGTGATCAAAGCGGTGGCAGGTGGCGGTGGACGCGGGATGCGGGTGGCCCACAATGACGCCGAGGTGACGCGAGGTTTTCCGCTGGCCCAGGCGGAGGCGGAATCCGCCTTCGGCAATGGCGAGGTCTACATCGAACACTTTCTCGAAAAACCGCGCCACGTCGAGGTGCAGGTGCTCGGCGACGAACATGGGACGATCGTCGCCCTCGGTGAGCGTGACTGCTCGCTCCAACGCCGCCACCAGAAGGTCGTGGAGGAGGCGCCCGCGCCGAACCTCTCCCGCAAAGTGCGCGACAACCTGCTGCGGACCGCGGCCAAAGGCGCCAAGGCCGCGCACTACAGCAGCGCTGGGACGCTGGAGTTCCTCCTCGATCAGGAGGGCAGGTTCTACTTCATGGAGATGAACACCAGGATCCAGGTCGAACATCCGGTGACGGAGATGGTCACCGGCGTGGACCTGCTGACGGCGCAGATTCGGGTTGCCGCCGGGGAACCGCTTCGCCTGAACCAGCGCGACCTCGAACCGGTGGGTCACGCGATCGAGTGCCGAATAACCGCCGAGGACGCCGCCAACGACTTCATGCCCGCGGTCGGTACGGTGAGTACGTTCGTGGCGCCGGGTGGGCCCGGTATCCGCGTCGATTCTCACCTCTTCACTGGGTACACCGTGCCGTCGCACTACGATTCGCTCCTCGGCAAGATCATTGCCTGGGGCAAAACCCGCGACGAGGCAATCGCCCGCATGGAACGCGCGTTGCGAGAGACGGTGATCACGGGTATCACGCAGACGATCCCGTTTCACCGCGAGCTGATCGCCGACTCCGCCTTTCAGGCGGGGGATGTCCACACCGGCTTTATCCCCGAGTTTCTCACCCGTGCCGGTACGCGGATCATTGAAACGGCCACCGAGACCGAGAGCGACGTCGAGATTGAAGCGGTCGACGATTTGACCGATGTTGCCAACGACCCAGCCGCGAGGAGATAGGCGAATGGGCGACCTCCCCGCACACGCTCCCGGCGCCACGGCGGAGATCGTCTCCGCCGTTGAAGCGGAGGCGCGCACCGCGGTGCGTGGGACTGTGCGCGTCTCGCCCACGGTACTGATCGAACTGACGGTGCGCGATGTGGCGGGGGTGGTGGAACTCCGATCACACCCCCGCCGAGGTAGGAGCGCGCGGTCGAACCACTGCTCCAGCCCAACGTCGCGCACGTTTGACGACGGCAAGGTGCGGGTGGGGATCGACGGCGACAAGATCGACGCCGATATTCGAGTCAGCGTTGAACGGGGTACGAATATCACGGCGCTGAGTCACGAGATCCAACGACGTATCGGCCTGGTTGCCGGGCAGATGCTCGGGATGACCGTCACCACCGTCAACATCTACGTCGATGACATCGTCGGACGAGACTCCACCGAGGAGTCGTAAGCACCGAAAGAAGGACGACAACCACTCGATGATACAGTCCGACTCCAATCACGATCCGGATGAGCCAACGAACGAATCAGCGCTGCCCGACACCGACCGGTCTGCTGAGGCCGACGGTCAGGCTACGCCGCGCCGGCCGCGGCGAAGGCGCCATCGCGCTGGCGGCAAGCCTGGCGGGGGCGCCTACCTGGCGCGGTCGCAAGCGCGCGTGCTGGCACTGCAAGCACTGTTCGAAATCGACGTCACCGACCATGACGCCGAGGACGTGCTTGGACGCATCACTGAAGACGAGAGTGTTCCGCCACCGGTCGCCAACTACGCGTTGTCGCTGGCGAGGGGTGTCGGCGAGCACCAGGGCGAGATCGATCCGCGGATCGCGGCGGCGGCGCCGGCGTTCCCGTTGCCGCAAGTCGCCAACGTTGACCGGAATGTCCTGCGACTGGCGATCTACGAGCTGGTCTATCAACCCGACGTGCCCCTCAAGGCGGCGATCAATGAGGCGGTCGAGCTCGCCAAGCGGTTCGGTGGGCCGAGTTCAGGACGGTTCGTCAACGGCGTGCTCGGCACGATTGCCGGCCAGCTCGAACGCTCCGCCACTCCCAGCCCAGATGGCGATTCGGATTCCTGATCTCGGTCGATGCGCTTAACGAGGATCAGCGACAGCAGCGGCTTGTCGCGCCGCGCTACCTCAGGGTGATGTGGTCGTGTATCATCCACCGTTGCAAAGGGGAGAATGGCCGTTGCTCCTAATGAGCAAGGAACGCGCGACAATGAGGAGGGTACAGGGTTGGCCAGCACACTTGAGCGGGTCCAAAGCATCGTCTCCGAGCGACTCGGGGTCGGTGAAGAGCAGGTGACGCCGGATGCCCAGTTCATCGGCGATCTGAACGCGGACTCGCTTGATCTGGTTGAGGTCATCATGGCCATGGAGCAGGAATTCGACCTCGAGATCAAAGACGAGGATGCGGAAAACATCCGCAGTGTCGGTGATGCCGTAACGTACATTGACGCCCACTCCAAGTCGTAGGCAAGACAAGCCGGTCAGGAGCACCGAGCAGGCAAGGACAACCGGCGTCGTCCGGTGCCGTCGGTCAGCACCAAGGCCCGTCAGGTGGATCACGCGGGCCGAGCGGGCAGGACGGAATAGGCACGAGTTCCATGGCGAGATCGATCAGGTTACCGAAGGTCCGGTTCAAGATTCCCCGGCTTCCTCAGGTCGATCCCGAGAAACCGGATGTCTTCGAGGAAATGACGCTCCAGGAGCACCTCGAAGAACTGCGCGACCGCATCATGCGGATGGTGATCGCGATCGTCGTTGCGTTCGTCGCCGGTGTGGTCTTCGCGCGACCGTTGCTGCGGGAGATTGTCGAGCGGGCGAATCTGGCCAACACCGGGCTCGACATTCGTGGCCCGGCCGAACCGCTGACCTTGTTCTTCAAAGTTGCGCTCTACATCGCCATCGGCATCACCCTGCCGTTCATCATCTATGAGCTGATCGCGTTCCTGGCGCCTGGCTTAACGCGAAAAGAGAAGCGGGTCCTCTTCTCGTCGCTGCCCTTCGTGGCGATCCTGTTCGTGTCGGGTGTGGCCTACGGCTTCTTCGTGGCCGCGCCGCGGGCGCTCTATTTCCTGTCTAACTTCATGCCGGACATCATCAGCTTCCAGCCGGACGGCGTGGAGGTGTTGAACTTCTTCCTCACGTTGATGATGGGGCTCGGTATCGCCTTTCAACTCCCCGTGATCATGTTCGTGCTCGCCAAAATCGGCATCGTTAGCCCGGAGAAGATGCGGGAGTGGCGCAAATATGCGTATCTCGTCCTCGTGATCGCCTCGGCGGTGATCACGCCAAGCACGGATCCGTTCAACTTGGCATTGGTGGCGATACCGCTGGTGATCCTCTACGAGCTCGGCGCGGTGATCTCGCGCGTCTTCGCGCGCACGTCGCTGCGGGAGTCGACTGACACCGCGGCGGGGTGAGACCGGCTGAAGTCCGTGTTAGGTGAGGCGGCCGGCGCGGCGCAGGGTCTCCTCGTCGAGGGGGTGAACGGCGACGGTGCGCTCGTTGCGGTAGGTGACCATTCCCGGTCCGGCGCCCTTGATCTTGCGGACGTGCCGGCGCTTCGCGACATCGACCTGGACTGAACCGCTGGATCGGGCGTTGCTGTAGTGGGCGGCGAGGGCGGCCGCGGTCTCGATGGTCTGCTCGTCCTCATCGCGCCCTGATGGCGACCAGCGAATGACAACGTGCGAGCCGGGCACACCGCGAGCGTGGAGCCACGTGTCGTCCGGTCCCGCGATATCGAAGGTCACCGCGTCATTCTGGCGCCCGCTCCGACCAATGTGGATGGGGAATCCTTCGGCGCTTGTGAGCGCCGGTGACCGCTTCGGTGTCTTTGGTGGACGCTTGTGGGACCCATCACCCGCCACGTCGACGGGTCCGACCTGCGCCTCGAACTCCTCGCGGAGCGCCTCTAGCGCCGCGAATCCCTCGGACTGCTCGACGTGGGTGAGCAATTGGTCGAAGTAGCCCATGCGCGCCGCGGCGGCGGCCTCACGCTCCGGGAGAGATCCCTCGGCACGCTGCGCCTTGCGGTACTGTTCGAAGAGGGTTAGTGCCTGCACCTTCGCCGGAATCGATGGTTCGAGTGGGATCCGCTCTCCTTCGACGGTCAGTTCGGACTGGCCAGGGTCGATCTGCCAGAGGTGGGCAAAAATCAGCTCACCCCACCGCCGCAGTCGTTCGGCCTCGGCGGCGTGCGCGAGTTGTTCGCGAATCGAGTGGAGGCGCTGCCGCGTCTTGTCGCGCTCGCGACGCACCGCATCGGCAAGGCGTGCCCGCCGCTGCATGTGGTCACGGGGAGCCTCGCCGCCGACGCTCTCGCTCGCTTCGCCGGCGCGGACGATGGCCGCCGAGATTCGATCCAGCGCCGTCTCTTCGGCCACGGCCGCGAGATGGTGCATGGGGATGGCCGCATACCCGACCACGACGCCATCGCGTTCATAGACTCGCGGTGCCCAGACGCCGGTCAGCATCGGCTCGAATAGCGCACGGACATGCCGTGCCAGCTCTTGTCGATCCTCCGCGGAGATGTCGGCGACGTGTGTCGCGGCATCGCCGGTGGCCCGAAACGCCGCTTCGCGAGCGATTTGCGGGCTGACCGCACGCAGGCCGCGCACGAGCGTCCGGGCCAAGTCATCCCCTGGATCGGCGGCGGTGAGCAGCGAGTCGCCCCCGGTTGAGGTCAACCGGCGGGGATCTGGCTTGTCCTGTGCTGGCGGCAGCGTGTAGGGACGGCGTGGCTGGACCGCACGGACACGGCTCATGCGCGGGGTCACGCGCTTGACGCTCTCCATCACCAGTCCGTCGGCGTCGACCATGATCAGATTGCTGTGCCGGCCCATGACCTCCACGATCAGGTCGATGCGGCGGATCTCGCCGCCTTCATAAATTCCCAGCGCCTCGTCGAGGTTCGGTTCGTCGTCGTCACGGTGATCTTCGCCATCTGCGGAGGACGGCGAAGTCACGCCGCGTCGGTTGCGCGGCGCGTTGTGGGGCGGTAGGCGCTTGGCTATACTGAGCGTCACGACCCGTTCGAGCGGGGCTTGTTCGATCCCGACCAACACGCCGCCGCGGAGATATTTTCGCGCTTGGAGGACGAACGGGGTGACGAGAGCTGGGTCGAGCGACGGTAGGGAATCCGCCAGCAGCAGGCGCCCGCGCAGTGGGTCGGCACTTGCGATCAAGGCGCGCCGGCGACCCCGCGCATAGACTTCAGCAGCCACCGTCAAGGGATCAACCAACCCGATACGTTGGATTCGTCCATCCAGGAGCTCCTCCCGCAGCTCCTGAGTCACGGCGGCAAACGTCAACACATCGAACACTTCATCACCTCTTCGATCTCGCCTCAGCGCACCATGACGTGGTATGACATGAAGTCACTGCCGGTGGACGGACGATCCACCCCGCATGGACCCGGAGGAGCATGGCGATCTTGGCACAGAAACTAGCGGACGTGACGCGAGCGGACGAAGAGACCGAGGGCCATGACAGGTCCGCATCGAACGGACTCGCACACGGAACACGGGGCACCGACTTCGATGCCTCATTTGCGCCGCTGATCGCTGAGGGTGACGAGCAGATCGCGGTCCTGCGGGCAACTCGAAAACCTCGGGTGTTTATCGTATCCGGCCCGTCCGGCGTGGGCAAGGACGCGGTCATCGAGCTCCTCCACCAGCGCCACCCGGACGCCCACTACGTCGTAACGGCGACGACCCGCCCGGTCCGACCTGGTGAACGCGACGGCGAAGACTACATCTTTCTCGACGAGGCCACGTTCCTCAAACGCCTCGGCGCTGGCGATTTTCTGGAACACGCCATCGTCTACGGCAACCATTACGGGGTGCCGCGCGGTCAGGTCATTCAGGGATTGAACGAGGGCCGGGACGTCATCATCAAGGTTGATGTCAAAGGGGCGGCGACGCTGCGCCAGCGGATCAGCCACACGATTTCGATCTTCCTTGCGCCGGAGTCGATGGGCGAGCTCCGCCAGCGCCTGCGATTCCGCAAGACCGAACACCTCGCCGTGCTCCTCGAACGATTCGCGACGGCGACGCACGAACTGCCGCGCGCGGTGGAGTTCGATTATGTCGTCTTCAATGAGGCGGGCGGGCTGGCACGCGCGGTCGACGACCTATGCGGCATCATCGACAGCGAGCATCACCGCCGCCACCAGCAGGACATCGAGGTCACATAGGGGGTCTTCCAGCATCGCCTTGGGGTCTTCTCTCAGGAGACTGGTACATCGGATGTGTCCCACATTCACCACCGTCATGCTGACGAAGGAAGCCTCCCCGCGCGAAGCGCTCGACTGCGAAGCCGGCGCATCACAGGGCAGTTCGAGCGAGGATTATGCGCTTCGCGCTTCGGCTTCGCCGGCGATGCAGCTGCGGGGATTCTTCGGCTGCGGCCTCAGAATGACGGTGGTGCGTGAACGACACATTCGCTGTGACAGTCCATTTAGCATGACGGTAGACGGCTGTGCTCCACTGACCAGGCGGTTTCTGTATCACTCCGCGACGTCGTCGAATTCTTCTTCGGTGACGAGGCGCAGGGTGGATTTGTCCTCGACCCTGTCGGTGAACAAGATGCCGTCGAGGTGGTCGATCTCGTGCTGGAGCACGCGCGCGGTGTAGCCGGTCGCTTTGATGCGGACTGGGTGGTTGTCGAGATCGACCGCCTTGACGGTGACCGCATCGGCACGGGGTACGTCGCCGGCCCACCCAGGGATGCTCAAGCACCCTTCGGGACCAACCTCTCTCCCGTGTGCGCGCACGATTTCGGGGTTGACCAGCCGCAGGTTCACTTCCGGGTCATCGTCGTGGTCATGCCCGGCGGGGACATGGACGACGATCAAACGGCGCGACACGCCAACTTGCGGTGCGGCCAGCCCGACACCTGGCGCTTCGAGCATGGTCTCCCACATGTCGTCGGCAAGGGCGCGCAGACTCGCATCCACATGGCGAATGCGTGTCGCCTTCTGCCGCAACAGCGGGTTCCCTTCAAGCACGATGTCCAGTATCGCCATCTAAGCCGGTCTCCACCGCCGAGCTGATCCGCCGCCATGTTGGGATGCTTCGAAACGTCGGGCGGATGCCATCCGCCCCTATCTCGCGTGCCGGTGCTCGACTCGCGCGCTTGCCCAGACTTCTCACGAACAGTCATTCCCAGCACAAGTGGGTGCTCTCCCGCACGGACAATGGCATTGGCGGAACGAGAGATTTCTCGCTGATAACTATCACTGCGGCTCGAATTGACAGGGTGGGCGCTGTCCGTCCAGCGACACGATGCTTCTTCCGCGCTAGAGCATACTCTGCGGGTCAACATCCACGGTCCAACCGGGTCGCACCGGCAGCCCATCGAGTAGCGGTTCGAGCACTTGGGCGCGGAGGACCAGTTGCCATTGGTACTTGCCGCGCAGTTTGGCGGCGAAGGCCGGTGTCGGGCCGAGGAGATCGACCGCCCCGGCGTCCACCATACGGGCTCGGGCATGGCGGGCGAGGACCCGCGCCATCATCTCCGCTTCGAGCACGCAGGTACGCTCGCTCGGATCCCGGTAGAGATAACGCACGAGGCGAGCAAACGGCGGAAAGCCGTGGTTGCGGCGGAAATCGATCTCCTCGGCATAAAAGGCGTTGTAGTCATGGCGCGACGCCGCCTGGATCGCGTAGTGCTCGGGGGTATAGCTCTGGACGACGACGGTGCTGCCCGGCGCCCGTCTCCCGGCCCGACCAGCTACCTGCGTCAACAACTGAAACGTGCGCTCGCCGCTGCGGAAATCAGGCAGATGCAGCATCGTGTCGGCCTGGACGACGCCGATCGCCGTCACCAGCGGCAAGTCGAACCCCTTGGCGACCATCTGGGTGCCGACGACGATATCGATCTCGTGCCGTTCCACGCGGGCCAGCATGGCGCCGAACCCGCCCTGCCGCCGCACGGAGTCCTGGTCCCAGCGCAGGACGCGCGCGTGGGGATACCTGCGCCGCACCTCCTCCTCGACGCGCTGGGTTCCGGCGCCGAAGTAGTTGAGCCCGCCGCCACAGGTGGGGCAAGCGTGCGGAGCCCGCTCCCGCTCGTTGCAGCGGTGGCAGATCAAGCACTGCCGGTCTCGGTGATAGACCATCGGTACGTCGCAGAGCGGGCAGATCAGCGTCCGGCCGCATGCGCGACAGAGGACGATAGTCGCCAGGCCGCGCCGGTTGAGGAGCAAGATCGCCTGCTCCTTGCGCCGAAGTGTCGCCTCGATACTATCGCGGAGGCGTTCGCTGAGGAGTCCGACGTTGCCGTGGTGGAGTTCCTGTCGCATGTCGACCACCTCGACGGTGGGCAGCGCCAGCGGCACCCGTCGGCCGTCGTCGCCGTGGCTGATCGAACCGATCCGCGAGGCAAGGGTCAACCGCGTCACGTCGCCGCGGTTCGCCCGCCACGCCGTCTCCACCGCCGGGGTGGCGCTGCCAAGAACAAGGGCAGCGCCTGTTTTCGCCGCGAGGTACTCCGCCAGCGTCCGCGCGTGATACCGCGGGTCCGATTCCTGCTTGTAAGTGCCCTCGTGTTCCTCGTCGAGCACGATCAGACCGAGCCGTTCGAGCGGCGCGAAGAGCGCTGAGCGCGGCCCGACGACCACGGGCAGCTTCCCCGCCGCGACCGCTTGCCAGGTGGCGTACCGCTCGCCGTCCGGTAGGGCCGAGTGCAGGACGGCGACTTTACCTGGAAAACGGTCCACAAAGCGTTGAACGACCTGGGTGGCCAGCCCGATCTCCGGCACGAGGACGATCGCCGCGCGGTCGTGGCGTAGGCACCAGCCAACGGCGCGCAGATAGATCTCGGTTTTGCCGCTTCCCGTTACGCCGTGCAGCAGCAGAGGGTCGGAGTCGCGCCGTTCCAGGGCGTTTTCGACGGCGCGCCATGCTCTTGCCTGCTCGTCGGTGAGCATCGGTGCGGGTGCGGGACGCGGCATGGGCGCTTTGTCCAGCGGTATCTGGAGTTCCTCGACGACGCCCTTGGCGATCAGCGCGGCGATGGTGGCGCGGTCGGCGCCGGTGCGGCGACGCACGATGGCGGTGGCGGTGAGGTCGCCATCCCCAGCCCGGTTCAGGCGGCGCTGGCGCAGCAGATCAGTCTGCACCGCTCGCTGCTTCGGCGACCGCGCGACGTCCGCCTGATCGTCGATCAGCAGCCGCAGAAACCGCTCGGTGCGCGGTCGCGGTGAAGATTCCGCTACACGAGCGACTCGCTCGATGACGCCCTTCGCTTCGAGCTTCGGGATCACGGTCGTCAGCGTTTGGCCGGTGGCACTCCGGGCGGCGTCGATGCTGACCTCCCCGCGCTCTACTAGGATGGCGGCCAACGCGCGCTGTGCGGTTGTGAGATCCGCCGGCAGCTCCAGGGGAGATATGGCGAGACGAAGGTACTCGACCGTGCGATGCGTCACGCCCGGTGGGAGGAACGGAGACGCGGCGGCGAAGAGGGTGCAGGCCGTCTCTCTGGCCAGCCAGCGCGCCACGTCAAAGCGATCCTCGCTGAGCCGAAAACGCGGCTCGACCGGAGCGTGCAACGGCCGCACCTCGACCGAAGGTCGCTCCTCGTCGATGGCGACCACCACGCCGAGCGCGAGCGACTTTCGCAAGGGAACCCAGACCAACTGGCCGACGTCGAGCCGTTCTGGCCAGCGCGCCGGTACCTCGTAGCTGAGCACTCCTCCACCGCGCGCCGCCGTCATGCCATCGACCGCGACCCCGACGAAGAGCCTCCCCGTTTCGGGCGCCGCGGTCGTACGTTCGGAATGGACGGACAGCGTTTCGATCATCTGTTGAGTCTACATCGACGGGGCCATACGCGAACAGGCGTTCGTTTCAGCGCGGTCGATGGCGTGGTCGGCGCCTTCTCATTACGGATACGGAATACGTCTGAACAATCGCGGAATGTCTTCCCCGCGGCGATGCGCCGGCTTCGCCGTCGAGCGCTTCTCGCGCGATGCAGCTGCTCGATGTGGCTACTGGGATTCTTCGGCTGCGGCCCCAGTAGAGTGCCACAGCGGATGTGTCCCATTGCACACGCCACTTCCAATCGTCATTCTGACGAAGGAAGAATCCCCGCGCGAAGCGCTCGCCAGCAGAGCTGGCGCTCCTCCGCACGATTCACTGTGTTCGTGGCCAAGTCATTGTCGCGGAATTATGCGCTGCGGCGCATCGGCTTCGCCGGGGTATTCTTCGGCTGCGGCCTCAGAATGACGGAATAAGGTGGGATACATCCGCTGTGACGCTCTACTCAGAATGAGGGTGGTGCGTGATGTGGGATGGAGGACACATTCGCTGTGTCAGACTTCTCAGGATGACGGCGGAGCTCATTGCACCACGAGACAGGCGGACTCCATATTACCCCGTGTTCTTGAGCCCGCCGGCAATCCCGTTGACCGCGAGCAGCAGGGTGCGAAGCACGTCCTCGGACTCCGGGTCGGCGCGCAGGCGACGCAGCAGTTCGACCTGAATGAACGAGAGCGGATCGACGTAGGGGTTTCGCCGCTGAATCGACCGCTGGAGAACGG
>JACDBO010000048.1 GCA_013694885.1 Chloroflexia bacterium
CCGGCGATCGACGCGTTCGCGATCGGTGAATTCTTCTATCTCTTCCAGCTGCAAACAGTCATGGCTGGTGCGCTCTACGACGTCAACCCGTTCGGCCAGCCAGGCGTAGAGGCGGGCAAGAACGCGACCTACGCGTTGATGGGCCGAGCTGGTTATGAAGACTTGCGCGCCGAGCTCTCAGCGACACCGGGCAACGCCGACCGGTTTCGCAACACTCCGGCCGGATAACTGGATGTGGAGCTCACAGGCGCGCCCGAGAATCGTGAACGGCGCGAGGGGGCAAGCGTGACACCGCAAGGCTCGCAGCACACATCGCCGACCCGAGTCATGGTCAACACCACGGCTGTGCTCTTCGTTCTCGGGATGGCCTGGCTGCTGATCCAGATCCAGTCGATCATCCTGCTGCTCATCATCGGTATCATCTTGGCGGCGGCCATTGAGCCGCTCGTCTTTCGCCTGCGCCGGCACGGTCTGAGCCGCGGCCAGTCGATCATGATCGTCTACGTCTGTTTGCTGGCGCTGCTCGGGCTGGGTATCTACGCGCTCGTGCCGTCTCTGATTCGCCAGGTGTCCGCCCTGAACGAAGCGGTGCCGACCATCTTCGAATCGCTTCGCCAACAGGCTCTCGAGAGCGACAACGCCTTCATCCGCCGCGCTGGCTACCGCTCGGTCTGGAATATCGAAAACGCCTACACCAGCCTCCGCGAGAGCCCAAACATTGGACAGGACCAGGCGGTCGGCGTCGCGACCTCTATCATCGGCGTCTTGTTCACCGCGATCACGGTCATGATCGTCGCGTTCTACTGGATGACTGAAAAGGCAACGATCAAGCGCGTCATGCTCGGTCTGTTCCCCTTCGGTCGTCGCGACCGCGCTCACGCCATCTGGGATGAGATCGAATACAAGATCGGCGGATGGACACGCGGCCAACTCTTGCTAATGGTGATCATCGGTGTTTGTTCAGGCGCCTTTTATTACGTCATCGACCTCAGGTTCTGGCTCGCGCTGGCGATCTGGGCGGCCCTGACCGAGGCGATCCCGTTCATCGGCCCCTTCATCGGCGGCGGCACCGCGGCACTCATCGCGCTCGCTGAATCGCCGGAGACGGCCCTGATGGTCGTCGGCTTCACCATCGCGCTGCAGCAACTGGAGGGTGCGGTGCTCGTGCCCCGCGTGATGCGCAACGCGGTCGGCATGAGTCCGCTGACCGTGGTGTTGGCCGTCCTCGTCGGCGGCGTGCTCATCGGACCGCTCGGTTCGCTGCTGGCGATCCCCGTCGGCGCCGCCGTCCAGGTGCTTGTCCAGAACCTCCTTCGCCTGCGAGATGATCGCATCGAGTCGGAGCTTCGGAATGCCGATCGCCGCCCGCTCACTGGTGACGCGCTCAACTCGCCGTTCCTGCCGGCCAACTCCGCCACCATCAGCCGTTCAACACCGGATGACCCCCAAGCGGAGCGCCGCCCACTCGGCCATCCGGCACAATGAGGAGTTCGAATGGCTGAAATCTCGACGCGCGCGGAAGGGCGGCAGGAGTCCGCGATGCTGTTGCGGACCTTGATCGCGGTCTTCGATGACACCATCGACGCCGAGCATGTCCTGGTCGCCCTGCACCGCTCCGATCAACCATCGGAGCAGATCTCGGTGGTCCTGCGCGAGGAAACGGCTGGAAACGCGAACCTGGCGAATCGTCCGGTGCTGGCGCGCGCGATCGCGGCGTCGGCGCTCGAAGTGGCCAGCGGTTGGTTGGTCGGCTTGGCCTCGCTGATCCTGCCGGATCGCGCCTCCTACCTCGTGGCCGGCCCACTCGGCGCCGTGCTGACGAGTTCGCGCGATCCAAATCCTACCGGTAACAAGGGCCGGCCTCCCTCAGACGAGGCTCAGGGAAACCCGTTCATCGACCTCGAAAACCGACAGCTGATCAGGGCGTTGACGACGTTCGGCTTCGGTGAGGGCGAGGCGACCTATATGGAGCGTCGCGTCGTCTCCGGGTCACCGATGATCTCCGCCACGTCGGACGATCTCGAACTGCTGCGGACCGTGCATCAGATTTTCGCGCGGTTCAACGCGGTCTACCTTGGGCTCGCGCACACCGAGCACCACGTCGCCAGTGCCGCCGCACGAGCGCTGCGGCTTGGCCCGCGCAGCGGCGGTGAAGTGGTTGTTTCGGACGCGATCGCCCCGCTCCGCCGCCGGAGCGCCAACGAGGTCGACGAGCAAGAGAGCTGCGCGCTGCCCCGTGGCCGACTCGTCGTCACCTTGCAGGGAGAGGAGATCGGCACCGTCGAGGACATGCTTAATGAGACGCTCACGCCCTTGGGAGGCGAGGCGGACATACTCCAGTCCAGCGACGAGGTCGAGGCGAGCGAACGCGTCATACCGCGGTACGTGGTGGTGGCGTACGGGGGGGTGCTCGGACTTGGCCGGCACTTTGCCGCCCTCCCAGCGGAACTCGTGGACTGCGACGCCGACCCGGCACGTGCCCGCATGACTCTCGAGGAAGCGCACTCGGCGCCGCGCTACGACCCGGATGCGCCCCTTAGTCGCGGCGACGAAGTGGCGATCCGGGAGCATTTCAACGTCGGCCGCTATTGGCTTCGCGAGAACCTGGACGCCGAGCCGTAATCGTTGACGCGCGGTGTTCCTCTCTCCCCTATCCGGCTTCGTCGTCGGCACTCTGGATCGCGTTGTTCATGAGCGCCCAGGCTGGCGCTCCGGCTTGGCGGAAGATCACCCGGCCATCTTTGCCGACGATGACGACGGTCCGTGTGGTACCTGAACCATCGGGTTTCAGTGCGCCGTAGGCGCGGGCAACACCCAACCCATCGTCGACCAGCAGCTCGAACGGGAAGTTGTGCGCCGCGATAAATTCCTGGTGACTCGCGGCGTCACCGGGATTGACGCCGAACGGCTCCGCGTCGGCGGCTCGGATGCGATCGATGTTGTCGCGCACGGCGACAAGCTGGTCCGTTCAACCGCTGGTCATGTCCTTGGGGTAGAAGAACAGGATCGTGCGGATGTGCCCGCGCAGGTCGCTTAACCGAAACTCATCACCGGACGCGCCCTTGAGCGTGAAATCCGGCGCTTCCTGACCCACCTCTACCGACATTCGTTCACGTCTCCCGCTTTGCGGCCAGTGACCGCACCTTACGGCACCGCGAGCATTCGATTGAGCGCCACCCGCGCATCTTGCGCGATCTCCGGCGCGACCGTGATCTCGTTGACAATTTCCCCGCGCACGAGGTGTTCCAACGTCCAGAGGAGATAGGCAGGGTGCACGCGATACATCGTCGAACAAGGACAGATGACCGGGTCGAGGCAAAAGATGGTCTTGTCCGGCATCTGGTTGGCTAGGCGCCGCACCAGGTTGATCTCGGTCCCCACCGCCCACGTCGTGCCGGCGGGCGCCGCGTGGATGGTGTCGATGATGAACTCGGTCGAGCCGTCGAGGTCGGCCGCTTGCACCACCTCCAGACGGCACTCCGGATGCACGATGACCCGCACGTCAGGGTGGCTCGTGCGCGCCTCCGCGATCTGCTCGACGGAGAACCGGGCGTGGACCGAGCAGTAGCCCTTCCAGAGGATCACCCGTGCGGCGCGCAGTGCCTCCGGCGTGTTACCGCCGAGCGGCTGGAACGGGTCCCACACGACCATCGCGTCGGTGCCAATACCCTTGCGGACAGCCGTGTTGCGTCCCAAGTGTTCGTCCGGGAAGAAGAAGATGCGCTCGCCCCTCGCGAACGCCCAGTCGTAGACGCGCGCGGCGTTGGATGAGGTGCAGACAATGCCGCCGTTGCGGCCGCAGAAAGCCTTGAGCGCCGCCGCCGAGTTCATGTAGGTGATCGGTACGACCCCGTCGATTCCGAGGTCGCCCAGGGCCCGCCAGGCGGCCTCGACATCCTCCGCCTTGGCCATATCTGCCATCGAGCAACCGGCTTCGAGGTTGGGCAGGATCACCCGCTGGTCTGGGCCGCCGAGGATGTCGGCGCTCTCGGCCATAAAGTGGACACCGCAGAAGAGCGTGTAGTCGGCTTCGGTCTGGCTCGCTGCCTGTTGGGAGAGCTTATAGGAGTCGCCCTGGAAGTCGGCGAACTGGATCACCTCATCGCGCTGGTAGTGGTGGCCGAGGATCGTCAGGCGCTCGCCGAGTTGGTGTCGCAGTGCCCAGATGCGGGCGTCGCGCTCTTCAGCCGGCATCTTGAAATACTCGCGCGCGATCCGCTCCTGGCGGATCGGTCCGACGCCGTAGCTCCGCAGTTGATCGTAGGCGCCCGTGCCCACTTCGGGGACGCAATCCGCCGGTTCGAGCTGCGGTCGGATCAACCAACTCGTGCCTGTGGTGGATGCTTCCGGTTCAAGCGTCATCGTCGTGGCGCGGTCTTCGATGTCGTGGAGCACGGTGTGCCATTCCCCCGCCGGCGACCGAGGCGCCGGCACCTTAGAACGATTCGTTAAGGGAATGGTACGTGCCTAATAGAGTAATTGTCAATATGACACTAAGTCGGAGTTGTCCCGTCGGCCGAGCCAGAGGACACCCCTATTCGGGCACGACCAGGGTCTTGAGCACGTCGCCACTCAGGGCCGCGCGCATCGCGAGGTCGAACTGGCCGAGCGGAAACGACTCGGCAAGCAGCGGCTTAACGTCGACTGTACCCTCGGCCAGAGCGCGGATCGACGGCCCGTAGCCGCCAGGCCCCAGATGACTGCCGTGGATGGTCAGCTCCTTGCTGTCGCCGATCACCGTCCAGTTGACGGTGGCAGGCTCGTTGAAGACGCTGAACTCGACGAAGGTGCCGAGCTTGCGGATCATGCTCAGGCCCTGCGACACGCCGCTCGGGTTCCCAGTGGCCTCTATGTAGACATCGCACCCGTACCCATCAGTCAGGTCGAGCACACGCTGGACGGCATCGCCTTCTCCCACGTCGATTGCTTCGTCGGCGCCGAGCTGACGCGCCAGCTCCAGGCGGTACGGCCGCGTGTCGAGCGCGATCAGCCGGCCGGATTGGCGCATGCGCGCGATCTGCAACATGCAGAGTCCGATGTTGCCCACCCCGGCGATGACCACACTATCGCCCGCCGTGATTTCGCCTCGATCAACGGCGTGCCAGGCACAGGCCATCGGTTCGATATAGGCGGCCTGGCCGTCGGAAAGGGACTCCGGCACGGCATGGATGAGGGAGTTGGCGGGGAAGAGGTTATACTTGGCCATGCCGCCGTGCGTCTGGCGCTTGAAGCCGAAGATCCAGTGGCGTTGGCACATCCAGTAGGCATCATCGCGGCAGTATCGACACTCGCCGCAGGGCACGATCTGCTCGGCAACTACCCGGTCTCCCTCGCGGACCCCGTGCCGCTCCGCCGCACCGGCGCCGAGTGCCACGACGCGACCGGCGTACTCGTGCCCAGCGACACATGGCCCTTCGACAAAACCGCCTCGCTGATCCTTGCCCCAGAACAGCTCGCCGCCGAGCCAGCACTTCATATCCGACGCGCAGATACCGACCGCGCCGACCTCGACAAGCAGCTCGCCGGGTCCTGGTTCGGGCACCGTGACTTCCTCGACCCGATAGTCGCGCGGTCCGTGCGTAACCACCGCCTGCATCGTCGCCATCGTTGCCTCCAAGTCGTAAAAAGAAGATTCGAGTATTTTGTCCATTCACATTGCGGGCGCAGCATGTTCCGCGCGTCGAGAGAGCTTCAGGACTATGGCGGCGAAGACGCCGACGCCGAGGGCGATACCGACGCAGTAGAGCGCGACCACACCGTAGCTCCCGGCTGCCCCTGGATCGAGAAACGGATAGGGATACCAGTCGACGATCGGGCCACGAACGAGCGAGTAGACCATATACGCGAGGGGATACAACAGCCAGATGGTCGCCGCTCGCCGGTCGATGCCTCGGCTCGGTGGATCGATCAGCCAGTCGGCGACCATCACCAAGGGGATCAGGCGATGGAGCATGGTGTCTACCCAAGGGATCGTCGTTTGCAGCTCCTCCTGGTAGCCCGAGAGGAGCAGACCATAGACCACACCGGTGGTGGACAGGTAGACAACCGCTGCCCCGCGCACGAGGTCGAACCACGATGACGGACGCGGATCGCGCATTCTCCACGCGGCGGCAAGCAAGACGAGTGCGGCAAACAGATTGCTCTGGATCGTGAAGAAACTCCAGAAATTGCCAGGCCGAAAGTCGGCGTTGGTGTTGCGCCCGTCCACGAATTGGTAGCCGATGGCGAACAGCGCCGCCAGCGCGAACACGACCCGATACGTCACAATCCACGTCCGACTGTCCACGTATGACCCCTCGCGGCGAGTGCTGGTCGGCCACCAGCATGGCGGGAACGTGCGATGGCACTCCCGGCGGCATGGACGGTAGGATGCCGCGACATTGTTGCATGCTCGCTTCGGTCACCGTGTGCGAACGTTACTCCGCACGTGACCGGCGCATGGACGTGATTCGGAGGTTTGTAACGTGGCCATCGGATCGACAAATCGGCAACACCTCATCTTCGATGCCGACGATACGCTGTGGGAAAACAACATCCACTTCGAGCGGGCGATTGAGGCGTTTATCGACTTTGTGGACCACGCCCACCTCGACCGGGCGGAAGTGCGCGCGGTGCTCGACGAGATCGAGCATGCCAACCTGACGGTGCACGGCTACGGTGCCCGCGCGTTTGCGCAAAATCTGCGGCTGACGTTCCGCCAACTCTCCGAATGCGAGGAGGATGACCCCCACCTCGACACGGTCGAGCGCCTGGGTTTGGGCATCCTGACGCAGGAGTTGGAACTGATTGCCGGTGTGCCGGAAACGCTCGACCGCCTGCGACTTCACCACACACTGTACTTGTTGACCAAAGGGCAGGAAGAGGAGCAGCGCCTCAAGATCGAGCGAAGCGGTCTGGTCGACCGCTTTGCCGACGCGATCATCGTCGCCGAGAAAACGCCCGCCGCCTACCACGAGATCGTCCAGCGGTTCGGCCTGGATTCATCGCTGACCTGGATGATCGGCAATTCGCCGCGCTCGGACATCAATCCCGCGCTTGCGGCCGGTATCAATGCCGTCTTCATTCCCCACGCCGCGACGTGGCGTCTGGAACACGAGCATCTCGCTTCCCCTCCAGAATCGGGCCGCCTGGTGGAGATCGCCGCGTTCCCGGAGCTTGAACGGATCTTCCTGCCTCGCGAAGCCACGTTCGGCGCACGTTAGGGAAAGCGGCCGATCCAGTCGCTGATCGACTGGCCGCGTTCAACGATGCCTTGGACCCAGGAGAGGCGGCCCGTCCAGACGTTGGGTTCTAGTCCGCCGTCCCAGACGAAACCGTCGTAGCGCTCGCCATCCTCGGTCACATCGATCGGCCACCAGCGCTCGCCATCGACCGTGGTCGCCAAGCCGGAGACTTGTACCTGATCGCCCTGTTCGAGCAGTGTCAGAATCTCGCCCTCGGCTCCCGGTGCGGCGCGCAGGTTCAGCTCGTCGACCGAGACTTCGGTGGTCGTTCCCGGCGCCACGGAGAGAAAGCGGGACGCCAACGCCTCCGGGCCGTCCCGCGCGAGAAGAATCATCGCCAGCAGCAGATTTCCGACCGCGAAGACGAGCGTGAGCCGCCAGATCATCCGGCGCAGCCGGCGAGCCCGGCGCATGGCGCGCCCGCCCAGCATGTACGCCCGTCGCATCCGGCTCGGCGCGGAGGGCTCCAGCGCCGGAATCGATACCGGCACACTCGCGGCCAATGCTTTGCTGTGATCGCGGTGGAACGGAAGCCGGCGCGCGCGGGCGGGAATCGCGGTCAGCGGCGTCGTGCGCTGCCCCACATCCAGGGAGTCGCCTTCGAGTCCCGAGTGAAACATGCGCGCGAACGATGCGACATCGTGGAACCGGTCCTCACGCCGCTTGGCCAACGCCCAACCCACCACATCGTCGACCCAGCTCGGCAGCCCGAGATCCGGCCGCACCCGCGACGGTGGCATCGGGTCCAGCTCGAGGTGGGCATGGATAAGCGCGTGTCTGGCGTCGCTCCCTTCGGCTTCGAAAGGCGGACGTCCGGTCAACAGCTCATGGACAACGCAGCCCAGCGAGTAGACATCGGTGGCCGCGCTGACGGCCCCGCCGCTCGCCTGTTCCGGCGCGAGGTAGGCGACGGTGCCGAAAGCGGTGCCACCGACCATCTCCTGCGACGGACCCGCTGGCTGCGCTAACCCGAAGTCGATCAGCTTGATCGTGCCATCTGGTTCGAGAATGAGGTTCTGCGGCTTGATGTCGAGGTGGACCAGGTTGCGGCCATGAAACTGGCCGAGCGCGTCGGCAAGCTGGTCGAGGATGCGACCGACGAGCTCGGGGTGCAGCGGCCCCTCCCGCTCGACTTTCTGCTTGAGCGTCTCGCCGGGGACGAACTCCATCACCACCCACGACGCGTTCGACTCTTCGTGCAGGTCGTAGATGGTCACCAGGTTCGGGTGGGAGACGAACGCCATCATCCGTGCCTCGCGCCGAAAACGCTGGCGCGTCTCGGGATCACGCTGGTATTCGGGGCGCAGCGTTTTGAGGGCAACCGGACGCCGCGCGCGCAGATCGCGCCCGCTGTACACCGTCGCCATCCCACCGGAACCGAGTGGATGGTCCATGTCCACTTCGTATCGATTGGCGATGACGAGGCGCGAGCCGACCGCAGCAGCCTGCCGCGTCGTTTCGTGTCGCTGTCGCGAAGAATGGTTCATGACTGAGGTCAACCGCACCGCCCGCCGATCCAGGCTCTGCCCGCCCCGGTGTTCGTTCAGTGCAACTGTACCAGAGCGCTCCCGCCGCTCTCGCCATCCGGATTCGGAGAAACGGGCCCGTTGCCCTCGCGTGATGCGCCCGCTAGAATGCGGCCCCGCGCAAGGCAGGAGCGCCGAGCGTGAGCGTTGCCGCCACCCGTGAGACAGGAGCCGTCACATGAAGATTGGTGTATTCGCCGTCCTGTTCGCCCAGCGTCCGCTCGAAGAGGCGCTGGACTACATCAAGGCCGCAGGCTGCGACGCCGTCGAGATCGGCACCGGCGGTCACCCCGGCAACGCCCATTGCGACCCCGAACAGCTTCTTGGCGATGAGACGGCGCGGAAGGCGTTCGTTGACGCGGTCGCGAGCCGTGGTCTCGAGATCAGCGCGCTCTCGTGCCACGGGAATGCGCTGCATCCCGACAAGCGCCGGGCCGAACAGGATGACGATCACTTCCGGCGAACGGTCGATCTGGCGCAAGCGATCGGCGTGCCCAACGTCATCACCTTCTCCGGCTGCCCTGGCGACTCCCCCCAGGCGAAACACCCGAACTGGGTGACCTGTCCCTGGCCGCCCGATTTCCTCGAACTGCTCGAGTGGCAGTGGGAGGAGGTCGCGCGGCCGTACTGGACGGACGCGGCCAAGTTCGCCGCTGACCGGGGAGTGCGTGTCGCCATCGAACTGCACCCCGGCTTCATCGCCTACAACAACCAATCGTTCTGGCGACTGCGCGAGATCGGAGGTGACGCGATCGGGGTTAATTTCGACCCGTCTCACCTCTTCTGGCAGCAGATGGACCCGCTCGTCAGTGTGCGTGAACTCGGAGACGCCATCTTTCATGTCCACATGAAGGACACCTGGCTCGATGCCCCGAACATCCGCCGCAACGGTGTGCTGGACACCAAGCCCTACACCGACGAGATCAACCGCTCGTGGATTTTCCGCACCGTCGGGTATGGCCACGGCCAGGAGTTCTGGCGCCCGCTCGTCTCCGAGCTGCGTCTCGCCGGCTACGACGGCGCACTCTCGATCGAGCACGAGGACTCGTTGTTGAGCGTCGACGAGGGTTTCACCAAAGCCGTCGAGTTCCTCAAGCAAACGGTCATCCGCGACCAACCCGCCGACGCCTGGTGGGTATAGACGAGAGGACAGAGGATAGAGGACAGGAGAGATTGGGCCGTATCCTATCCTCTGTCCTCTGTCCTCTGTCCTCTCAGTGAACGAACGGAGTGAGTGCCATGGCAGAGATCGGTGTTGGTCTGGTTGGGTACAAGTTCATGGGGCGGGCGCACTCGAACGCCTACCGGCAGGTGGCGCGCTTCTTCGATGTGGACCCTGCGCCGCGCATGCGGGCGATCTGCGGACGCGACGAGGCAGCCGTCAAGGACGCGGCGGCGTCGCTCGGCTGGGAGGGGTACGAGACCGACTACGCGGCGCTGATCGCGCGCGACGATATCGAACTCATCGACGTCTCGACGCCAGGATTCACACACAAGGAGATCGTGCTCGCCGCGCTCGCCGCCGGCAAGCACGTCCTTTGCGAGAAGCCGCTCGCCAACACGCTCGACGAGGCACGGGAGATGCTCGACGCCGCCCGCAAGGCCGGTACCGTGGCGATGGTCAACTTCAATTATCGCCGCGTACCGGCGGTGCAACTCGCCAAGCGTCTCATCGACGATGGCCGGCTTGGTGAGATTCGGCACTATCGGGCGGTCTATCTCCAGGACTGGGTGCTCGATCCGAGCTTCCCGCTCGTCTGGCGACTCCGCAAGGAACTCGCCGGCTCCGGTGCCCTCGGCGACATCGGCGCCCATATCCTCGACCTCGCTCACTTCCTCGTCGGTCCCGTTACTGAGGTCGTCGGTACCCTCGACACCTTCATCAAGGAGCGCCCGGTCGAGGTCTCCGGCGGTGGCGGTGCTGGCCTCCAGGCCGAGCGCGGGCAGCAGATGGGCGAGGTCACGGTCGACGACGCCACCAACTTCCTTGCGCGCTTCGAGAACGGCGCGACCGGCACATTCGCGGCCACGCGCCTGGCGGCGGGCCGCCGCAACCGCAACAGCTTCGAGATCAATGGTTCCAAAGGATCGGTCGTGTTCGACCTCGAACGCCTCAACGAGCTGCAAGCCTTCTTCGTGGACGACGACGCGGATGTGCAAGGGTACCGGACCATCAACGTGACCGGTCCATCCCATCCCTATGGTGGCCACTGGTGGCCGGCCGGACACATCCTCGGCTACGAGCACACCTTCGTCCACGCCATCAAAGACCTCCTGGAAGGCATCAAAACCGGCACCGCACCCGCGCCGACCTTCAAGGACGGCTTCCGCTGCCAGGCCGTCCTCGACGCTGTGGAGCGCAGCGCGACCTCGCGAACGTGGGAACGCCCGGAGCAGGCATAGCGACGGCCCTCACGCCC
>JACDBO010000070.1 GCA_013694885.1 Chloroflexia bacterium
CACATCATGGCCCTGCAGCAGATGCTCGCGCCGATGCTGAGTGAAGACGCACGATACGGCCCGCAGCACGTTCACGACGAAACAGTCGCGCAGCCGGTTCTTTCGCGCTAGCACCAGTCAAGCGCAGACCGGCGGTGAAACGGCCCGCACAGGTGGATATCGGCATCGGTCGGCTCAGTTCGGGCAGCTCGGCCACGGCTTGGCGTGGTCACGCCTGAACGAGTCATCGATCGTCACAATCACATGCCAACCAGCCATCTCGCCCGGCGCGAAGCCACCCTGGCGTTCTGCTAACAACCGGACGAACGCGGGCGGGTTCGACATCGGCAACGAGGGGGATGAACCGAGTTGTCCAACGGCGAACCCCGCCGCCAGAGTCCACCTTTGGAGTACCCGCCGAATGGTGGCGTCCTTGGATCTGGTCATGCTCAAACCCCACGCACAATTCTGTCGCAAGCAGGCGCTGGTACCGCACCGGAAACGCGGAGAAACCGTTCCACCGGCACGATGAACACGACGCCGCCGCCCAGCGTGACATCATGAATCCCGCCAGGTAACCAGTCCGCCAGCTCCGGCGCGGATAGGTCCGCCGTGACTTCGACGCGTGACCGGCAGGCTCCGCGCACTAAATCAACCGCCTCTGCGACACGTTCGTCCGCGGCGCCGATCAACACCGTCGCGTTCTGCATGTGCAGAAAACCGCCCGTGCTGACGATTCGGGTCGCCCGCAGCCCAGCGTCGGTGACTAACCGCAGCAGACGGTCCGTATCGTAGACCTGCACAACCGCGATGATGAGTTTCATGGCGGAGTCGCTCACATGACTCGATCGGTGGCACATGGACGGACGTTGTACGGCTGCGGCGCCGACAACCGCCTCCAAGGGAGAGTCGGCATCACCGCGCATGCAGAGCGATTCGCCAGCGGCACGGGCTAGTTAACGCCAACCGCCTGACGTGTAAGGCCCGCGGCCGCGCTCAGCGCCTCGGCCTTGTTGGTGCGCTCCCACGGCAGATCCAGGTCTGGGCGCCCGAAGTGTCCGAAGGCCGAAGTCTGCCGGTAGATCGGCCGGCGCAGGTTGAGCTGTTCGATAATCGCGCCCGGTCTCAAATCGAAGTGCTCGCGCACCAAGCGCTCAATGGTGTCGTCGTCAACTTTGCCAGTCCCAAAAGTCTCGCACATGAGCGAGACAGGATGGGCGACGCCGATCGCGTAGGAGATTTGGAGCTCGAACCGGTCCGCAAGCCCTGCGGCGACCACGTTCTTGGCGACGTAGCGAGCCGCGTAGGCGCCCGATCGATCGACCTTGGTGGCGTCCTTCCCAGAGAACGCGCCACCACCGTGGCGAGCCATACCGCCGTAGGTGTCGACGATGATTTTCCTGCCCGTCAACCCGGCGTCGGCCATCGGACCTCCAAGCACGAACCGGCCGCTGGGATTGACGAGATAATGCGTTCGCTCATCCAACAGTTCGGCTGGAACCACGCGGCGGATGATGTGCTCGATGACATCGCGCTTGATCTGATCGTTGTCAGCCGATTCGAGGTGCTGGGTCGAGACAACCACAGTGTCGACTCGCACTGGCCGGCCCTCAGCATATTCGACTGTCACCTGGCTCTTACCATCCGGCAGCAAGTAGGGAATCTCGCCACTGCGCCGAGCCTCGGACAGGCGGCGGGTGATTGCGTGGGCCAGCGAGATCGGGAGCGGCATCAGCTCTGGTGTTTCCGAGCAGGCGTAGCCAATCATCATCCCTTGATCACCGGCTCCGGTCTTGTCATACGCGTCGATCACCTGCGAAGCGCCACGCACTTCGATGGCGTCGGAGACGCCCGCCGAGATTTCGGCGCTCTGCTCCTTGATGGAGACGACGACACCGCAGGTCGCGGCATCGAAGCCGTGGCTGGAATCGGTGTAGCCGATTTCCGCGACCACGCGGCGCACTAGCGCATGGACATCGACGTACGTCGAAGTAGTAATCTCACCGAAGACGATCACCATCCCAGTCGTGGTCGCCGTCTCGCAGGCGACGCGACCGTCCGGGTCGTCACTCAGAACGGCGTCGAGCACCGCGTCGGAGATCTGATCGCAGACCTTGTCGGGGTGGCCTTCGGTGACGGACTCGGATGTGAAGAAGAGCTGTTTCGATGAGTCGAACGTCGATGCCATGTCCTGCTGTTCCCTCTCCTCTGGCGCGCTTGCCAGCACCCTTCGCACTGACTGGACGTTGCGGAGCCGATAACGACACCGACATCCCCGAATGAGCGATCCCTCACCGCGACTTGATGTGTCGACGCCAAGCGCTCGTCTACGTCCCCGACTCCCAGGAATTGAGGTAGTAGTCCTGCTCCGGGGTCAGCTCGTCGATCGCGATGTTCATCGCCTGCAACTTGAGCCGTGCGATCTCCTTGTCGATCTCGTCGGGTACGCGGTAGACGCGGTTTTCGAGTGTCGCCCCTTCGCGCACCAGATAACCGGCCGCCAATGCCTGGTTGGCAAAGCTCATGTCCATGACGCTCGCCGGATGGCCTTCGGCCGCCGCGAGATTGATCAGCCGCCCCTCGCCGAGCACGATGACGTGCTTTTCGCCGAAGGTGAACTCCTCGACATATGGGCGTAGCGTACGCCGACCTTCGCCCGACATCTCTTCGAGAGCTTTCAGGTTCAGCTCGGAGTTGAAGTGGCCGGAATTGCAGATGATCGCTCCATTTTTCATGTTTTCGAAGTGCGGCCGGTCGACGACATTGATGTTCCCGGTGGCAGTGACGATGAGATCGGCAACCGGCGACGCCTCGTCCATCGGCATCACCTGGAAGCCGTCCATGGCCGCTTCCAGCGCCTTCACGGGATCGATCTCGGTCACGATCACCTTTGCACCGAGGCCGCGCATCCTGGTGGCGATGCCCTTGCCACACCAGCCGTACCCGGCGACGACGACGTTCTTGCCGGCGAGCAAAATGTTGGTTGCCCGCAAGATGCCGTCGATCGTGCTCTGGCCGGTGCCATACCGGTTGTCGAAGAAGTGCTTGGTGTCGGCATCGTTGACGGCAACGACGGGGAACTCCAGCACGCCGGCTTTTTCCATTGCCCGGTCACGGATGACGCCCGTGGTCGTCTCCTCAGTCGCCCCGATGACGTCCGCGATCAGTTCGCGGTATTCGCGGTGGTACATCGTCACCACGTCGGCGCCATCGTCAATGATGATTTGCGGCTTGTGCGCGATTCCGGCATGGATGTGGCGGTAGTAGGTCTCGTTGTCCTCGCCTTTGATCGCGAAAACGGGGATCCCGTCCTCCACGAGCGCCGCCGCAACGTCGTCCTGCGTGGAGAGTGGATTGCTGGCGCAGAGGACTGCGTCCGCGCCGCCCGCCTTCAACGTCAGCGCGAGATTGGCGGTCTCAGTCGTGATGTGGGCGCAGCAGAGGATGCGCACACCGTCGAGCGGTCGCTCGCGCTCGAACGTCTCCCGAATCTGAGCAAGTACCGGCATTTCGCGGGATGCCCAGTCGATGCGACGGCGGCCGTCCGCTGCCAGTGAAGGGTCCTTGATGTCGAAGTTTCGCGCACTCGGCGCCGTAGTTGCCATTGCAGTTTCCTCTCACGCTTCTTACGAGGGAAAACGACGCGCAACGAGCAGCTCTGCCCGGTCGCCGAATCCCACTTCAGTTTGCATCAGGTCGATACGAGCCGCTGCGGTGAGCCGATCTGGGCCTGGAGCGTCTCGACGGTAACCTTCTCGGCGAAGTCCGGGAACGCTTCCGCGAAGCGCCCACAAAACTCGTCAACCGTGAAGCTGTGCTCCTGTGGACCGTGCCGCTCGATCGCATAGGTTGCGGTCAACGCCGCGATGCGCCCAGCGACAGCCGGGTCAGCTTCGAGGAGCAAGCCCTTGAGAAGACCCGCGCGATAGGCGTCGCCCCCGCCGGTCGGATCCGCCAGCACCTCCGGCATCGCCACCGGGATGGAGACCGACCTGCCTTCGAGGCGGAGCTCGGAACCGCGATCGCCATATGTCACGGCGACCAACCGTACCTTCGCCGCGATATCGTCGACGGTGAGGCCAGTCTTACGCTCGATCATGCCGAACTCGTAGTCGTTTCCGACGACGATGTCGGCGAGTTCGATGCCAGCCCGCAATTCCTCACCGGACAGGATGACGATCTGCTGTGACGGGTCGTAGACGAGCTTGCACCCCGCCGCGGCAATCTCCTCCGCATGTTTTCGCATGGCGGCTGGAGCACCGGCACCGACTAGGCCGAATGCCGCATCACGCGCCGCCGGCGTCACATCGACGTCGTCCGACCGCGACATGGCGCCGGGATAGAACGCGGCAATCTGATTGCCAGCGAGGTCGGCATTCATGAAGGCTGACGCGGTCAGGTCTTCCTCAATCGTCATGACGTTCGTCATATCGATACCCAGGGCGTCAAACACGTCCCGATATGGTCCGAAGTCACGTCCAACCGCCCCCACCAACGCACACGGCACTCCGAGAAGCGCCAGGTTATAGGCGATGTTGCCGCCGACTCCACCGCGCTGGTGCGCCAGCGATTCGAGTAAAAAGCTGACCGAGATGACGTGGGTCTTGTCTGGAAGGATATGGTCTTTGAATGATCCGTCGAACGACATGATGTAGTCGTACGCGATCGATGCACTTACGACGACTCGGGGGGTTCCCTGCACGCTGACCGATCTCCAATACGTTTCTATCGTTCCGCTCCCGGCGTTGGTCACGTCAAAATCACGCCGGTGGGCACAACATACCTACGCGCCGACAATCGTCCGCGCGACCGCAGCGTAGAGCATAGCACAGCGTCATGGCGTGGCCTGGGAGCGCAGGTATGTGACCAGCCACGGTGAGGCATAGGGAGCGTGTGGCTACCGTCCGGTCACGAGTGCCAGAGCCCGCTCGACCGCCGCGGCTGGTACGTCGTCGCGTACCTCCACGCCGCCTTTCTCGACCGGAAGCACCCAACGCTGCCGACCGGCTGTTCGCTTCTTATCGCTGCCCATGAGTCGCCAGATCGCCTCGGGATCGGCTGGCGCGTGGACTGGCAGCCCGAACCGCGCGATCAATCCCACCAGGCGCACCACTAGCTCTTCACCGATCAGTCCCAGTTCGCGACCAAGGTGTGCGGCGCCGATCATGCCGATGCCGACGGCTTCTCCATGCAGCAGCCGGTAATCGCTGGCCTCGATGGCGTGGCCGAACGTGTGACCGAAGTTGAGGATGGCGCGGAGACCAGCTTCTCGCTCGTCAGCGGCAACAACCGCCGCCTTGAGACCCACATTCCGGCGGATGAGCCAGCTCAGGCCGGGCTCTCCGCGCTCGACCAGCACATCGACCATCCGCTCAAGTGAGGAGAAAAGGTCGCCGCGCTCTCCGCCCGGCGTCGATTGTTGGATGACGCCGTGCTTAATGATTTCGGCCCACCCAGAGGTCAGTTCACGCGGCGGTAGCGTCGCCAGGAGATCGGGATCGATGACCACCAGTGGCGGCTGGTAAAAGACGCCGATGAGGTTCTTGCCCGCGGCATGGTTGATTCCCGTCTTTCCGCCGACACTGCTGTCGACCATCGCCAGCAGGGTCGTCGGTATCTGGACCAAACCGAGGCCGCGCAGGCATGTCGCCGCTACGAATCCCACCAGGTCGCCGATCACGCCACCGCCGAGCGCGACCACGACATCCCCGCGCTCGACCCCGCCGTTGAGGAGCCAGTCATGGAGCGCCGCGGCTCCCGCGTAGCCCTTGCTTCCTTCACCTGGTGCGACGGTTGTTTCCTCAACGGTGAATCCCGACGCTCGAAACACCGCGGCGACCCGCTCTCCGTGCGGCGTCACCGTATTCGCATCTGCCGCAATCCAGACGCGGCGGGCCGTTGGCCAACGCTGGCGTGTCAGATGGCCCGCCAAATCCACCGTGCCCGCGCCAATGACGATCTCCGACCGTCCGGACGGGGCATCGAGCGTCAGCGTGGAGGCACGAGGACGTTGGCCGTCCAGCACGCTCACGATTTCGGCGATCAGCTGATC
>JACDBO010000075.1 GCA_013694885.1 Chloroflexia bacterium
TGATCGTATTGCTCGAAGAGCGGCTCATCACTCAGAGATACACACCTCCGCTTCACTTTCTTTGACACCAATAAGATCATCCCGAGTGTCATGCGCGGGATGATGGCTGCGTTTTCCAGGTGCGCCAGCGGTGCTAGTTGTGTCAGTTGGAGCTCGTAGGCCGTGAAGGTCATTTCGGCCAGTCTGAGGAAGCTGCCGAGCTGGCTATGGGTGCCCGATGCTTCGAACGTTTGACTCGTTGGCTCTACACCGTCCGCACCACCGAAACCATCGCAAGTTTCGATGTAGTCTGCGTCATAATCCGCGACGTCAGAACCCTCATGCAAAATGGTCCTGTGCCGATTAAGGAAGCGGGGCCTAACGCAAGGCCCCGTTGGCGTCTCGCCCGCTGAGTCCCCGGGACCCCCATTGAAGCGCGGACAAGTGCCAAGGAAATTCCTAGGCGCTTGTCCGCGACGTGGTCGCGGTGGCGCCTGACGCGGTCATGACGCTGCGACCGCCTCAGCGAGGGCGGAGCGTTTCTCGGCGACGCCGGCGAGCAGTTCGTCGAAGGATTTGGCGAAGGTGGCGATGCCTTCTTCCTCGAGTTGGGCCGTGACCTCGTCGATGGAGATACCGGCGGCGGCGAGTTCGTCCATCACGCCGTGGGCCTCGGCATAGTCGCGGTCGACCGTGCGCGCGACGGTGCCGTGGTCGAGGAAGGCGTCCATCGTCGGCACCGGCATCGTGTTGACAGTGTGCGGGCCGATCAAGGTCTCGACGTAGAGCACGTCGCTGTACGCCTTGTTCTTCGTCCCGGTGCTCGCCCAGAGCGGCCGCTGCACGTGGGCGCCAGCCTCCCGCAGGCGGGCGAACCGGTCCCCCTCGAAGATCTCCTGGAATTTCTCGTAGGCGAGCCGCGCGTTGGCGATGGCGGCTTTGCCCTTCAACCCGTCCAGCCTGGCTCTTTCGGATGCGTCGTCGGTTTGGGCCAGCTTCTCATTGATCTTCTTGTCGACCAGCGTGTCGACGCGGCTGACGAAGAAGGAGGCGACGGAGGCCATGCGGTCGACCGGCTGACCGGCGTCGAGCCGCGTGGTCAGGGCGCTGATGTAGGCCAGCGCCACACGCTCGTAGTGCGCGAGCGAGAAGAGCAGCGTAATGTTGACATTGACGCCCTCGGCAAGCAGCGTCTCGATCGCCGGCCAGCCCTGCTTCGTGCCGGGGACCTTGATCATCACGTTCGGCCGGTCGACCTTGCGCCACAGCCGGCGGGCGTCCTCCAGCGTTCCCTCGGTGTCGCGCGCCAGCGCCGCGGAGACCTCGATCGAGACGTAGCCGTCCTCGCCGTCCAGCTCGTCATAGAGTGGGCGAAAAAGGTCGCAGGCGTCCTGAATATCCTGGACGGCCAGCGACTCGAAGATTTCCTCTGGACTCTGCCCGTCCTGGAGCAGCCGCTTGATGTCTTCGTCGTAGGCGTCTCCGGCGGCAATCGCCTTCTGGAAAATCGTCGGGTTGGAGGTGACGCCCTGGATACCGACCTCCTCGACACGCTGCCGCAGCGTGCCGGATTGCAACATTTCCCGGCTGATGTCGTCCTGCCAGACAGCCTGCCCCTCCTTGAGCAGCGCCTTGATCGGGTTGACTGTCTCCGTCTTGCCCTGTTCGTGCTTCGCGACGTTGACCATGTTGGTTCTCCTGGGTGGGACGTAACGCTGAAATACTGCCGCCGACTTTGGTAGGGGCAACTCGATGTGGTCGCCCTCTTCGGTGTCAGCCTGGTGCGCCTTGCCGACGATCGTGGTTTCTTCGTCACATGTTGGTCGGTTAGAAGGCGACTACACCGGGTCGCCCCTACATTGTGCTGCAAGCAGACTTCCCGCGGATAGTGCCGTCCGTCGACTACGAATGCCCCTCCCCGCCCTTGGCCTCCTTGCCGGCGGCCTGACCACTGGAAAACTCCACGTCGAGCTGGTCGGCCAGATCGTCCTTGCCGAGCAGGCGGAGAGCGGTGGCGGCAACATGTTCCTTGGTAAATCCGTAGAACTTGAGCACTGCCTTGCCAGGCGCCGACTGACCGTAGGTGTCGATGCCGACCTGGGCGCCTCGCTCGCCGGTGTAACGCTCCCAGCCCAAGGTCGTCCCCGCTTCGACGGAGACGCGCGGCGTGCCGGCTCGGCCGAGCACTCGCTCACGATAGCCGGCGTCCTGAGCGGCGAAGAGCTCCCAACTCGGCAGGCTGACAACCCGCGCGTTGACGTCGTGAGTTGCCAGTTCGTCGCGCGCCAGCATCGCCAACTCCACTTCCGAGCCGGTGGCGATCAACACAACGTCGAGTGTGCCGTCGCTGTCGGCCAGGATGTAGCCGCCCTGCTGGACGCCGCCTTTGGCGCTGGAACGGTCGAGGATCGCCAGATCCTGCCGGGAGAGGATCAGTGCGGTCGCCTTGCCGCGTTCGACGGCGACGCGCCAGGCGTCGGCCGTCTCGTTGGCGTCCGCCGGCCTCAGCACCGTCAGGTGCGGGATCGTGCGAAGCGCCATCACATGCTCGACCGGCTCATGGGTCGGACCATCCTCACCGACGGCGATGCTGTCGTGCGTGAAGACGAAGATCGAGTGAAGCTCACTGAGCGCGGCGAGGCGGATCGACGGCCGCATGTAGTCGGAGAAAACGAGGAAGGTGGCGCTGTACGGGATGATGCCTCCGTGGGCGGCCAGGCCATTGGTGATGCCGCCCATGCCGTGTTCGCGGACGCCGTAGTGGATGTTGCGGCCGCTGTAGTTCCAGCCGCCGCCGGAGGTGCCCTGCTCGTCGTCCTCGATGGTCGTCGGGTGCTGAAAATCGCCGCCGCCCTTGAGCACCGTGTTGGTCGACGGGTTGAGGTCGGCCGAACCGCCGATGAATCCCGGCAGCTTTTCGAAAAAGGCGTTCATCACCTCGCCGGAGGCTTTACGTGTCGCCACCGGCTTGTCGCCCGCCTTCCAGCTCGGGATGCCGGCGTCCCAGCTATCTGGCAGTTCGCCGGCCAGCGCCTGGGTGAGTAAGGCGGCCTCATCAGGGAAGGCCCCGCTGTAGGCTTCAAAACGCATCCGCCATTTCGCTTGAGCCTCGGCGCCGCGGTCGAGCGCCCGCCGGAAATGGTCGCGCGCGCCATCCGGGATGGCGAATGGTTCGGGGGAGAGTCCCAGGCTTTCCTTGGTGGCTCGGACCTCATCCGGGCCGAGTGGACTCCCGTGGACGCCGAAGGTGTTGGCTTTGTTCGGCGAGCCATAGCCGATCACCGTGTTGGCCAGGATCAGACTCGGCCTCTCGGTCTCGGCGCGGGCCTGGTCGAGTGCCTCGCGGACCGCGTCGGTGTCCATGCCGTTGATCGCGACCGTGTGCCATCCGAGGGCGTCGAACCGCTGGCCGACATCCTCCCGCATCGTCATGTCCGCGGTGGCGGCGAGGGTGATGTGGTTCTGGTCGTAGAGGTAGATCAGCTTGCCGAGTTTGAGATTCCCGGCGATGGCGGCCGACTCGAAGGCCACGCCCTCCATGATGTCGCCGTCGGAGACGATGCCGTAGGTGTAGTGATCGACGACGGCGTGGTCTGGCCGGGTGTACGTCGCGGCGAGGTGCGCCTCGGCCATCGCCAACCCGACGCCGTTCGCAAAGCCCTGCCCGAGCGGCCCGGTCGTCACCTCGACCCCCGGCGTGTGTGTCCGCTCCGGGTGGCCCGGCGTGCGTGATTCGAGCTGGCGAAACTGCTTCAGATCGTCGAGCGAGAGGTCGTAGCCGGTCAGATGGAGCAGCGAGTAGAGCAGCATCGAACCGTGGCCAGCCGAGAGCACGAAACGGTCACGGTCAGGCCAGTGGGGGTCACTCGGGTTGTGCTTGAGAAATTCTGTCCAGAGCACATAGGCCATCGGCGCCGCGCCGAGCGGCAGACCGGGGTGGCCGGAATTAGCTTGCTGGACGGCGTCCATCGAGAGTGTGCGGATCGCGTTGATGGCCGCGGTTTCGCGGTCAGTTGCCTGCTGGGTGGCGAGCGCCACATTGTCCTCCTCTGTCTGCTGATCGAGCTTGGCGGGCAGCGTGAGTGCGCTTTCGTCCTATGAGAATGTCCGCGCAACGACCCTGCCACCGATTGTGATTTCATTATCCCATGAGAACGGCCCTCCGAATGGAGGGCCGAGGTGCGAGGTTTGAGGGCCGGGAAAGTCCCTGATCCGACCTATTCGCTTGAGGATCCTCAGTCACCGGTCCCCGCCGGCACGGCGATGTGGCGGTGGCCACGTCGGGCGGTCTCGGAGAGCTGGAGGGCAATACCGGCGGCGAGGGGGAGCCAGAGTTCGCCGACTCGGCAGAGGAGCGTCGCGCCGATGGCGGCGGCGGGCGGCACACCGAGGCGCTGGAGGGCGACGGCGATGCTGACCTCCACGAAGCCGATCCCCTGGAAGACCGGCGCCACCAGCAGGAAGACCATGCCGACGACATAGGCGATCAGGGGCACCTGGATGTCGCTGTGATGACCGACCGCGCGGAGGGCGAGGAATAACATTCCCACACCCGCGATCTTAGTGGTGAGCAAATAGGTGAACGGTGCAATCAAGCCATGAGGGGCGATCTCGTGCTGCCGGATCTGCACGACGAACCGCAAGGATCGACGTGGAAGGCGCCGCACGAGCCAGCGCGGTGGTTTGCGCTGCCGCAACACGAGCACGAGGATCGCGGCCATCACCGCGACGAGGGCGACCAGACCGAAGGTGCTGCCGATGAGCAGCAGCGACGGCTCCTGAACGAGCAGGACTGGCAAGAGCAACATCAGAAACGCGGCGTTGCCGATCACGCTCTTGATCGAGACGGCGAGCAGCGCATCGGCCGGACGTACACCACGCTGCCGCAGCTTGTGGACAAAGACAAGCATCGACGACGGTCCGCCGACCGGTGTGACGGTACCGACGACGATGCGGTGCAAATGCACCCCGACCAGCGAGTGGAAGCGGACCGCATGCCCGAGCCGGCTGAGGAGTGCCTGATACGTCACCGCGATCAGCGCGAGGATGCCGCCTTCTAACACGACAATCGAAGCTAGCCAGTAAGGATCGGCACCGCGAAGCGTGGCCACGATGTGGCCCAATTCCTGGCGCTGCCGCAGACCAAACACGATAGCGAGAGTAAGGATGATAACGAGCCAAAGCGGCGCGCCATAACGGCGCAGGAAGGACCCTAGGGAGCGAATCAACGATCGCAAAGTGGAAACCATTCCTTCCGACGGCAATATGTGGTGCGAAACGATTCGGTTGAGGGTCCCCACGGTCGACTGACCCAGCCCGCCAGTCGACCGGTTGCGTGTGAACACTTTATAACTTCGCAGAACGTGTGCCACGCGGAACGAAGGGCCGCGGTGTAAGGGCCGAGGGCCGAGCAACCAACCGCTCGGCCCTTCATTCCGGCAGGTCGAGGCGACGAGAATCATCAACGGGGAGGAGGACGAAGAAGGCGACGGCGATGAAGCCGGCGAGGGCGATGACCGCGGTCGGTCGGCCAAGGCCGAAGCCGTCGACGATCAGGGCCCAACTCAGCGGGCCGAGCACCGCGGCGAAGCGGCCGACCATCGCGTAAAACCCATAGAGCTGCCCGAGGTAGGCGGGCGGAGCGAGCCGGAGCATGAAGGGACGGTCGGACGTCCATGTGCCACCGAGGGCGACACCGGCGAGGACCGCGACACCCCAGAAGAGTTCGCGCGGGAGGTCGAGCCAGGCGATCACGGCGATGGAGAAGAGCGTCACGAACCAGGCCGCAAGGACGCGA
>JACDBO010000093.1 GCA_013694885.1 Chloroflexia bacterium
GAGCACGGCGGTCCGTTTCATCAAGCCGAACTCACGAGCGCCGATGAGTTGCTCCGTCTCCGGGGTGAGGGCGACGTGGAGGGTGACGAAATCGGAGGCGCGCAGCAGGTCGTCGAGCGGGACATACGTGGCGTTGTATTCGCGGGCGGCGGCTTCGTCCTCGAACGGGTCGTAGGCGAGGATGCGCATCTCGAACCCGCGCGCCATTTTGGCGACCTCGCGGCCGATGCGGCCGAAGCCGACGATGCCGAGGGTGGCACCGACGACATCCTGCCCGAGAAGCAGTTTCGGTCCCCACGTTTGCCAGCGGCCGGCCCGGACGTAATCGGCGGCTTCCACAACGCGGCGGGCGGCGGCCATCAGGAGGGTGAAGGCGAACTCTCCGGTGGCGGCGTTCAGCACGCCGGGCGTGTTGCAGACGGCGACACCGCGCGCGGTCGCCGCCTCGACATCGACGTTGTCGTAGCCGACGGCGAAGTTACTGATGACTTTGAGTTGCGGTTCGCGGTCGAGCACGTCGCCGTCGATAGTGTCGGTGAGCAGGGTCAGGGCGCCATCGACGCCGTGGAGCAGGTCGGCCAGCTCCTCGGGGGAGGGCGGCAGCTCTTCCTCCCAGAGGCGCACCTCGCACGCCTCGCGCACGAGGCGCAGCCCGGCCTCAGGGATGATCCGGGTCACCGCCACTGTCGGCTTCGTTGCCATCGTTGCTCCTCCTCCACATGGCGCCGCCGACACCGGCGACAAGGCGCACCCGTCAGCGCGAGATGTACCGCGAATCGGGCGGCGGGGCAACAGGCCGGAACGATATGGCCGTGCCGGCCATGAGCGGGCCTAAAGACCCGCGCTCAACAAGGAACCCGGCTGAAGCCGGCTAAGACCGAGGCGCGAGTTGCCGCAAGCCGCGGGCAACATTCGTCGATACGGCGTGCTCAGCCTCGAAGAGGCTTCCTTGTTGAGCACGGTACTTCAGCGCCGGGCCCGCGCCTAGCGGCTCGCCTCGACCGAAGTGGCGATTTCGCGGTTGGCGGTGTCCTCGTGAGGACCGCCGCGGAGGTGGACCGGCTCGGTCGGGCCGTCGCCGGCGCGGACGCGCAGGTTGAGCACCTCGACCAGGATCGAGAAGGCCATCGCCGCGTAGATATAGCCCTTCGGGATGTGCTGGTGGAAGCCCTCGGCGACGAGCGACATGCCGATCAGGAGGAGGAAGCTGAGGGCCAGCATCTTGACCGTCGGGTGCTGGTCGACGAAGGCGCTGATCGGGCCGGCGCCGACCATCATCACGCCGACGGCGATGACGACGGCGGCGACCATCACCGGCAGGTCGTCCGCCATGCCGACGGCGGTGATGACGGAGTCGAGCGAGAACACGATGTCGAGCAGCATGATCTGGATGATGACACCGGTGAAGGAGGCCGCCGTCCTGCTCTCGCCATGCTCTTCCGAACCTTCCAGCTTCTCATGGATCTCCATGGTCGATTTGGCGAGCAGAAACAAGCCACCCCCGAGCAGGATCAGGTCACGGCCCGAGAAATCGTGGTCGAGGATCGCGAACCACGGTTCGGTCAGCCCGATCACCCAGCTGATCGAGAAGAGCAGGAGGATGCGCATGATCATCGCCGCGCTGAGACCGACGAGGCGGGCTCGAGCCTGCTGCTCCGGCGGCAGCTTGCCGGCCAGGATGGAGATAAAGACGATGTTGTCGATGCCGAGGACGATCTCGAGCGCCGTCAAGGTGATGAGTGCCGACCAGACCTCGGGGCTTGTGAGCCAATCCAACGAGGGTACCTTGCCTCTCTTCTGCGTCGAATCCGGCGCGGTCGCCGCGCGGACATGCCACGGGCCGCGCCCGATGAGGGGTGCGACCGCATCGTCAGTGTCGCACGGCGTGGACGAACCCGCCACCGCGCGCGGCCCGTGGCATGTCCGCGCGAGCGCCGCGGCTCTTGACAGCGTGGCACGTCGTACGTACGATACGCACAAATGTTTCAGTCCACGCGGCGGCGTGGCGTCGTCGCCGCTGGCGATGGCGGATGGGTGCGGAATGCGACAAGGAGGATGTGATGTCCACGGTTCAGCCGATTCTCTATGTCGAGGCGATCGATGAGGCGCTGGCGTTCTACCTGGATCGGCTCGGCTTCACCGAGCTCTGGGTGGCCAACGACGAGCAGACCGGCGAGCCGGCCATCGCCGCCGTGCAGCTCGAAGAGGCGACGATCATGCTCTCGCCGATGCCGATGTTCGCCGCGGCGGACGGTGCGGCGCGCGGCGAAGGGGTGATGCTCTGGTTCAACCTCGACGGTTCCGTCGACGACTACTTCGCGCGGTTCCGCGACGCGCCCGGCGCGACGCTGACCCAGGAGCTGATCGACTACCCGTGGGGCGACCGCGCCTTCACCCTGCGCGAACCCTCCGGCTACACCCTGACCTTCGCGAACTACCGCGAGCCCGAGGAGCCGGCGGAGTCGTAGTTCGTCGTTCGTGTTTCGCGAGTGAGCGGCGGCGAAGACGATGTTTCAAGGAGCTTCGGATGGCTGTATCCACTCATCGTCGTGGTCGTCGAGCACCACAAGTGGGCGAATCTGACCCCAATCGACTTCTGCGCCGGGTTGGACGAGGCGGCACTCGCGGCCACCGCGCCGGGTACCTACGGCGGCGTCCGGGATACGCTCGTCCACATCATCGCCAACGAACAGGGCTATCTGGCGGTGTTCGAGGAGTCGACCATCGAGCCGGTCCTGTTTCAATCGCTAGCGTTCCCCGGTTTCGACGGCCTGCGGGAGATGGCGACCCAGACCGCGGACCTGCTCATCACGCTGGGGCGCAATCTGACCGGCGATGTAATCCTGCGCGGCGAGTGGCAGGGGAAGCCATACGCGATGCCGGCGGCGATGCCGCTGATCCAGACGATCAACCACGGTGCCGAGCACCGGGGTCATATCCGATCTACGCTCTCGACGCATGGCATCGAGCCGCCGAGGATCGACGCCTGGGCGTACGACGAAGGGACGAGGGCCGAGGATCGAGGGCCGAGTTAGCGGGCTTCGCGCGCCGGTCATCAGCGATGGAAACGTTACCGCGGACTGAGCGAAGGGTTTGGGCATGCGGGCGGAGGGGACGTTTGCGGTCGAGGGGTGGGATGAGAAGCCGTACGACGAGCATGAAGGGACGCGGCTGGCCCGGACGACGGTGACCAAGACGTTCCAGGGCGATGTCGAGGGCACGAGTACAGCCGAGTTGTTGATGGCCTACGGCGCGGCGGAGGGGTCGGCCGCCTACGTCGGTTTCGAGCGAATTGCCGGTCGCGTCCACGATCGGTCGGGCAGCTTCCTCCTCCACCACAGCGCGACGATGGCCGGCGGCGACGGTTCGGCAACTTGGTCCGTGGTGCCGGACTCCGGGACCGGCGAGCTGCGCGGCCTGCGTGGCGAAGCGCGGATCACGAGGGAGCCAGGCGGCGGGCACACTTTTACGCTTGACTACGAGATCGGCTGACGCGTTGGGGAACGCAGCAGCACCGCCCTTCCGGTCAGCCGTTCCCCCGTGCTCGCCGCGGGATGTCTCAAGATAGCGATACTGCTCGTTGCCTGGTCGTTGCCGATGTGTTGTTGATATACTACCTGGTGCCCCTTACCTATACATGAGTAGCTGATGGTCACCGAGGAGAAGACGGGTAATGATGTCCAGGGACCCAGAACTTGCCGCATCCGTGTCTGAATCTGAACCCACGCCAGAGCCGATAGTCAGCCGGACGGCGCTGGGACGCGGGCTGGCGGCGCTGCGAATCTTCGTGGGTCTCATCTTCTTCGCGAATGGTCTCGCCAAACTGACCGGCGACCGCCAGGTTGAGTTTGGCTGGTATCGTGGCTTCCTTATCGTCCGCGACGAGGCGCGCAACATCCTCAACTTCGAGGTCAACGAGCGCGGCGGTGGAACGCTGGTGCCCTATCTCAAGGATATCGTCAACGACGTGATCCTCCCGAACTGGGATGTCTTTCAATGGGTCGTAACCTATACCGAGCTCGGCGTCGGCCTGCTCCTCATCCTGGGCTTTATCACGCGCGGGGCAGCGCTCGTTGGCCTGCTCTTCCAGCTCTTCCTGGCGCTGGCCTACCTGTCCAGCAATCGGTGGATGTTCGAACAGCCGCACGAGTACGTCCCGCTGTTCATTCTCGCGATCGTGCCGTCCGGCCGCTACTGGGGCATCGACGGTTCCTTGCTCCGCGACCGGTCGTCACTGAGACGCTGGCCCTTCTGAATGCAACCGTGAAATGGCTGTCCCGTGGCAGATGTGTCGATGTCGGCCCACTGGGCGAGCGAAAGGGCTAAAGACGACGCACTATGACGATCACTCCAGCGCCGGCCATCGTTCCCGCCGCACGTGCGCGGACAGACTTCGATGAGCCGTCTATTTTCTTGCCCCAGAATCTGCTTCGGGAAGCCCGCCGGCAGCGCGGCCTCCCGGCTGGCCGGGTTCCCGCGGTCTGCCTCCTGGACCCGGACGGCGACATGGTGCGCCACCTCGTCAGCGAAGACCGGGCTGATCGCTCGGCGTCGTGGGCGTGCTACCACACCGAGCTGTGGGAGACCGAGCGCGACGATCTCCGAATCGGTATCGTCGGCCGCGCGGTCGGCGCGCCGTTTGCGGTGCTCGTCGCCGAGCAGCTGTTCGCCTCCGGCTGCGAGCTGCTCGTGAGCATGACCTCCGCCGGCCAGATCGCACCCGACCTTCAGCTGCCCTGCTTCATTCTCATCGATCAGGCGCTCCGCGGCGAAGGCACAAGCGCCAACTACCTGCCACCGTCGGAGTTCATCGACGCCGACCCGGACATCATCGAGCGCGCGTCCCGCGGTCTTGCCCAACACGCTATTGCGACGCGGCGCGGCGCCACCTGGACCACCGACGCCCCGTTCCGCGAGACTCGCGCGGCCCTGGCGGCGGCCGCGTCCGCCGGCGTGCTCGCCGTCGAGATGGAGGCCGCGGCGCTCTACGCCTTCGGTCAGGCCCGGAACCGCCCCGTCGTCTGCTTCGCCCATGTGACCAACCAGATGGCCCAGGTCGACGGCGATTTCGAGAAGGGACCAGTCGACGGCGCCGAGGCATCGCTTGCAGTCGCGGCAGCCGCCGCGCGGGGCTGGCTGGAGCGATCGTAAGCGGGCGCGATCGCCCCGGTGCCCGCTCGCTGGCGCCGGTCGGGGTCATCCGGGGCCGTGACGAGCGGATCGTCCTGGGCATTGCACCGCTCGAGGAGCCACCGCTTTCCCGTTTGAGCGGGACCCGGTCGGGTTGCGAACCCGTTTGGCCGCGCGGACGTAGACTCCGGCAGGCGGCGATGCGAAGACTCCCGGTGGCCGGATGCAGTCCACGAATGACAAGGAGGCGCCGAGGTTAGATGGTTCCCATCTCTATCGCGCTCATTGCCGGTGGCCTCGCGACGCTCAACCCATGCGGCTTCGCGATGCTCCCCGCGTTCTTGTCCTTCTACGTGGGGGCGGAGGAGGAGAGCCTGCCACGGGCGCCAAATCGGGTCGTCCAGGGTCTGCTGGTGGGCCTGCTGGTCACGGCCGGATTCCTGGGCGCGTTTCTCGCCGTTGGTCTCCCGATCATGTACGGAGTGACCCTGGTCGCGGAAGCGATGCCTTGGGCCGGTCTCGTGGTCGGTGTGCTGCTGGGCGGCGTCGGCCTCGCCGCCCTCGCCGGTAGACACGTCTCGCTCCCTCTCCGCAGTCCCATCCGCGTGGGACGCGACCGACGGGCGCGAACGATGTTTGTCTTCGGCGTCGGGTACGGGACCGCGTCGCTGGGGTGCACGCTGCCGGCGTTCCTGGCACTCGTCGGCGCCGGGTTGGGGACGGGGGACCGGGCCGCGTCTCTGGCCGTCTTCGCCGCCTACGGGGGTGGGATGGCATTGGTCCTCATGGCGCTCGCGGTCGGGGCCGCGCTCCTTCATCAAGGGCTGGCTCGCGGTCTGAAACGACTGGTCCCACACCTGCACCGGATGGCGGGTGGGCTGCTCCTGGTCGCTGGTGTGTACCTCACGTACTACTGGGCACGGATCCTCTTCGGCCCGAGCGCGACCCTGTCGTCGGACCCGATCGTCGGGCTTGCGACGCGCCTCGGCGCCCGCATGGAGACGATCGCCGCGGCCCATGGTTTGTCGCTCGTCCTCGGGGCCGGGCTGGTCGTGGTGGTCGCGGCCGCGGCGGGTGGGTGGCAGACGCGCCGACGTGGCGATGCGGAACGGAATGGAGGAGCCGCCAGCGGAGCGCCGCGACGGCGCGACGGACTCCCCCAATAGCACGAAAGGTGGACGAGACATGGTCCGAAACGGCGGGAAGCTCTTCGCGATCATCCTCTTCTGCGTTCTCCTTGCCGGCGGGATGGCGCTGTCGACTCCCCGGCCTGGAACGGATGTCCTCGCCACCCAGGACGCTGCCCTCACCGACCTCGACGACCTCACTCAGCTTCGCGACCAGTTCAACCAACGGGCGGGGGTGCCGCGTCTGATCCTGCTGCTCTCGCCGACCTGAACGACCTGCCTCACCGCTGCCAGTTGGGTACAGCAAAATATCCTCGAGAAGAACCCGGCGGTCGATCTGCACGTCTATGCAATCTGGGTTCCGACCCTGCCGACCGACGAGCGGTCGCGATGGGACGAGGAGCTCCTGATCGATCCACGTGTCACCCATCTCTGGGATGAGGAGCGGGTGGCCGGAGAGTGGTTCGCCGACCCCGCCAACCTTGGCCTCCGGTATCCCGGTCGGGTCATGTGGGATGCGTTTCTCCTTTTCGGTCGCGAGGCGCGCTGGGAGGATGCCCCGTCGCATCTCCTGGCGTCCGGTTGGACGGTCATCGGCAACACCGAGAAGCTGGAGACCGCGCTGGCTGCGCACCTCGCGGAGGTGCCGGCCTCCACCCCGGCTGCGGCGACGCCGGGATCAGCGACTCCGGCAGCCGCCACGGCCGTCACCATCGTGGCGGACGGGTTGGCAAAACCGCGCGACTTCGCCCGCCCCGGACGGCGACCTCCTCGACGGCGCGAGCGGTTGCGTCGGTGTTGGTGGCCATCATCAGGGGCTCCCAGCCGACCATGAGGTGGACGTCAGCGAGTGGTTCGCCGGTGGCTTCATCCGGTCACGTGGCCGGTCATGGGGCCGGTATTGGC
>JACDBO010000115.1 GCA_013694885.1 Chloroflexia bacterium
ATACCGCTTCGTCGAGGGGCTCACGGTGGAGGGTGGAGAGGCCCGGCTCTACACGCGCGACGGCGCGATCCTGGTCATCGCGATCAACCCCGGCGACGAGCCGGCGGAGGTCCGCATTGCGGTCGACCCCGCGGTCTGGGGCGCCTCTCCCCGCACCGGCACGGTCGCGGCCTACGACCCCGACGGGCAGGAGGTCGAACGCACCACGAACGCGCGGTCGGCATTCCAGCGCACCGTTCGCCTGGACGCCGACTCGCTGCGGATCTTCGAGTTCCGTCCGGAGGAGTAGCTCATGCACGTCGAATCGGTCGAGGTCCTCACCGTCAAGGTGCCAACGATCCATCGTCCTGGCGCGCACGCCGAGGCGCCGCGCACCTATGGGACCAGCGCCTATCTGATCGAACCGAGCTGGCGTCACCTCTACAGCCTGGATTTTCAGACGTGCTTTGTGAAACTCACGACGAACACCGGGCTCGTCGGCTGGGGAGAAGCGCAGGCGCCCATCGCGGCGGAGGTGACGGCCGCGTTGATCTCCAACGTGCTGGGACACCTCGTGCTCGGTGAGAACCCGGCACAGAATGAGCTGTTGTTCGCGCGCATGTATCACGGCCAGAACGTGCGCGGCCACGTCACCGGGTATTACCTCGATGCCATCGCCGCGGTCGACATCGCGCTCTGGGACCTCAAGGCGCAAGCCTACAACGCACCGCTGTTCGAGGTGCTGGGTGGGCCATTCCGCACCGAGTTGGCGGCCTACGGCTCGGACCTGCAGGGCAGCACGCGGGAGGAGCGCGTCGCCAACGCCAGGCGCTACACACAGGAGCTGGGCCTGAGCGGGGTCAAGCTGTACCTCGGGCGAGGGTTGGCCCACGACATCGAAGAAGCCGAGGCCATCCGCGACGCGATCGGCCCGGACAAGGAACTCTACTGCGATTGCCTGTGGCGCTACGACCTCAGCTCGGCGATCCGGCTCGGGCGCGCCCTAGATCGCCTGCGCGCCGGGTTCATGGAGGCGCCGCTGCAACCGGAAGACCGCGCCGGACACGCGGCGCTGGCCCACGCCATCGACACGCCGATCGCGGTGGGCGAACCGCTTCGCCACGCCACCCAGTTTCTCGACTGGTTCAAGGATCGTGGGTTGGATGTCGCCCAGCCGGACATCCTGCGCACCGGCATCACCGGCGGCAAGAAAATCATCGATCTCGCCGAGACCTTCAACATCCCGGTCGCGCTGCACTTCGGCATGTCGCTCGGTATCGGCATCGCGGCCACCTGGCATGTTGCCGCCGCCATGGACAACTTCCTCGTCCAGGAACGGCAGGTGCGCCAGGCCGAGGTGATCGGCGACATGGTTCAACCAGCTCTGGAGATGCGCGACGGCCAACTGCTGGTGCCGCAGCGTCCCGGCCTCGGCGTCGCCCTCGATGAAGACGCGATCGCGCCCCATGTCGTGGACAGAACGGTGCTCACGCGTGGAGCCTAGCGTCGATTCTGCCACCGCCGTCGTCGCCTCGCCGCGGCAACGCATCGCCCTGGTGGCCGACCGCGCGGTCCGGTCCCGTTACTTCGTGTGGGATTGGGGCGAGGCGATCGCCATCCAGGCGCTGATCGTTGCGAGCGGCGCGATCGGGGAACCGCGGTTTGGGCAATGGGCCTCATCACGGCTCGACCTCTGGCGCCAGATCCACCCCGACCCTTTCTGGCCCGATCACCTCGGGCCGGGCGTCGCGCTCGTGTGGCACTATGTGCGGACGGGCGAACCGGAGATTCTCGAATACGCGGAGCGCGTGGGTCGCCATCTCGCGTCGTTGCCGAAAGCGACGACCGGGGCCCGCCTGCTCCGCCCGGACAAGCCTGACCTCGAGACCTTCGTCTGGGTGGACTCGCTCTACTCGGATGGCCCGTTTCTCTGCGAACTCGGTCGCGTGACCGGCAACGACGAGTATTTCAATGAAGGGGCGAGTCAGACGGAGGGTATCTGCGCGAGCGTGCAGCACCCGGCGAGCGGCCTCTTTGCCCATCGCTATGACGACGCCACCGAGACGACCAACGGCGTGTTCTGGGGACGGGGGTGCGGATGGGCGGCGCTTGGCCTGGGCCATACACTTGCGGCGCTGCCGCGCACCCATCCGGCGTGGAATACGCTGGCGCATCGGCTCCAGCGCTTTGCCGCCACCGCGGCGACCTTGCAGTCCAGCTCGGGACACTGGAACGCGATCCTCGATCGCCCCGATACACGTCTGGAGTCTTCGACCACGGCCCTCATCGGCGAAGGACTGGCGCTTGGGATCGACGCGGCGGCCTTGTCCGAGGAGTATCGGAACACGGTTGAACGAGCCTGGAGCGCCGTGGCGACCGAGGTTGCGCCCGACGGCCGCGTCGAGAATGTCAGTCAGCGTAGTCCATCGAGCACCGCCTGGGAGGACTACGCGAAACTGCCGCATGGAGGGTGCTATGCATGGGGACAGGGGCCGTGGCTGATCTTCGCCTGTCGCTTTCTGCCCGACGATGGCGACGAGGGGACGATGTGACCTGGAATCAGACCGTTTGACTTCATCGGAGCACTCCATTGGCAACGACCAGCTCGCAATATCAGGTCAGGGCGCTGGAACGCGCCCTGCAAATCCTTGGCTCGTTTTCCCTGGCCGAGCCTGAGCTCTCCTTATCTGAACTGTCGATGGCGACGGATCTCGCCCCGAGCACGACATTGCGGATGCTCTCCATTCTCGCCCAGTATGGGTATGTCGAGCGATCGGCCGCGACCGATCGCTACCGCATCGGTGTGGGCATGTTTGAACGGGGAAGCATCTATATCCAGACGACGACCGTCGAGGCGCAGGCAAAAGTGCCGCTGGCTGACCTGGCGCGGGAGTGCAACCAGACGGCGAGCCTGGCCGTGCTCGACCGCGGCGAGATCGTCCACATCGCGGTCTTTCCGCCGGACCGGGCGATCCGCTACTACGCGCCGCTGGGCCAGCGCGAAATGGCGCATTGCACAGGATTGGGGAAAGTCCTGCTCTCGGGGTTGTCGGACCAGGAGCTGGACGAGGTGGTCGATCAACGCGGCTTGCCCGGTCGCACGGATCGCACCATCACCACCATCGCCGCCCTTCGCGCGCATCTGCGTCGCGTGCGCGAGCAAGGCTACGCGATCGACAACGAGGAGAGTGTGGTGGGGCTTCGCTGTATCGCGGCGCCGATCTTCGACGACCGGAACCGGATCGCCGCGGCCATGAGCGCGTCGGGATCGGCGGCCGAGTTCAACGAGGAGACGATTCCCGGTTTGTTGGGCGCCATCAAGCGGACCGCGGGCATCATCTCCGCGCGGCTCGGCAACCGGGTCCACCAACGCGAGCTCGTCGACACCGTCGGGTAGCCCCTCGGCCCTTCATCCGGTCAGGTTTGGCCGGCCTCTTCGCTGTGCCGCCACAGGCCCTGGGCGGGGACGCGGAGGGCGCGGTTGAACTTACTGGAGGAGTTCTCCCAGGCGATGGTGGCGGTGAGCTCGATGATCGCGTCGTCGTCGAAGTGCTGGCGCAGGCGGGCGAAGAGGTCGTCGTCGACATCGTGGTCGCTGAGGGTGATCGCGTCGGCGTAGGCGAGGGCGACGCGCTCGGTCTCGTCGTAGTGTGGACTCGTCGCGTAGTCAGGGAGGGCCAGGATCTTCTCGTCGGCAACGCCGGCGTCGCTGCCCACGGCAGCGTTGAGGTCCGCTCAGAAGACGCAGCCGTTGTGGAACGCCACGCGGCGGTTGACGAGCGCCACCAGGCCGTCGTCGAGCAACCCGGAGGCGGCGAGGCCGCTCCACATCGCCCGCGCGCCGCGATAGATCGACGGCCGCCGCGCGTAGAGCAGGTGGTTGCGGAACGGCGCCCCCCACCGCTTCGTCTGCCCCGCCACGGTGCGGGCGATCTCGCCGCCGAGTCCATCCGCGTTCGGGTCGATCCCGTCGATGCGCATCGTGTCGCTCCTTTCTACCGACGCTATGCCCAGCCGAGCGCGTGCCGCAGTCCGGCAGCCAGATGTCGCAGATCATCGGGATGGAGCGCGCCGAGCTTGCGCCGTATTCTCGCCGCATCGGCGGTAGCGAGTTTTGCCTGGGCGATCGAGGGAGACACGAGTCCCGCCTGTTGCCAATGTTCAATCCGGTGATCGCCGACGTGCGGCAACGGGTTCGGATTGCTCGTGATCGTCGCGACGAGGAGATCCGGCCCGGCGGCGTTGTACTCTTCCGCCGAGACGATGACGACTGGCCGGAGCTTCGTTCGCCACGGCTGATCGGCGAATGCGACAGGGAGCAGCACGACATCTCCTTGCCGATACCTAGCCGAGCTTGTCATACGCGGCGTCCCACTCGTTATCCCAATCGCGCTGGAGTGCCGGGCCGGAGATACCGAAGACCTCCTCGGTATCCTGGCGGTTCGCCTCCTGTCTCAAGTGCTCCTCCAGAGCTTCCAGCATGAATTGACGAACCGTGATGCCCTTGGCCGCGGCCAGGACACGAACCTCCCGGTGGAGTTCCGGCGCAACTTCGAAACTGATGCGGCTCATTCCGACCACCTCCTCTCGATGTGCAGATGCACAAGCGTATCACAGCACATCAGCACATCGAAACTGTACGAACCGGGAGGTGTCGCTATCGCCTACCGCTGGACGCTGGCGGTGGTGATCGGGTGGTCGGTCCAGTCGAGGTTGCGTTCGGTGTCGATTTTGACCGGGTCAAGTTCGATACCCATGCCGGGGTGGTCGGGGACGGAGATGATGCCGTTGACGGGAACGACCGGCTCCTTGAAGAAGAACTGGTGCAGGGTGTTCCAGTTGATCAGGAACTCGACGAGCGGGCAGGCCGGGATCGGCAGGGCGGCGCTGACCTGGACGTTGGTCGGTACGGAGTGGCCGTGCGGGATCACCGGCAGGTTGTAGGTGCTGGCGACGGCGGCGATCTTCATCAGCTCGGAGACGCCGCCGGCCCAGTAGGTGTCGGGCTGCAGCACCTCGCAGGCGCCGGCGTCCATCAGCTGCTTGAGGCCCCAGCGGGTGTACTCGTGCTCGCCGGTGGCGAT
>JACDBO010000163.1 GCA_013694885.1 Chloroflexia bacterium
GCCCAGTTCATCGCCCGCACGGGCGAGTTCGACGTCTTCGTGGCGTTGGTTGTCGATCACCGGCCAGTCGTCGCGGTCGCCGGACATCCCGCGAGCGGTCGGCTGATCGGCGCCATCGACGGTGCCGGCGCCTGGTGGCTGGAACTAGATGGTCGCCGCCTTCCGGCTCATGTGACGCCCCAACGAGGTGATCGACCACCTCGCCTGGTCGCCTCCAAATGGTATCGCGGGGTGGAGCGCGCCTCTGAGCTCGAGGCGATAGCCACCGCACTCGGCGCGGAGACACCTCCGGTCCTCGACACCGGCTTCACCCCGCGCAAGCTGCTGACCGAGCCGCGCCCCTACGACGGCTTCCTCGGCGTTGCGCCTCACTGGCGCCAGACGCCGGCCCGCGAGTGGGACTTGGCCACGCCGGACCTGATCGTCAATGAGGCGGGCGGGCGCTTCACGGACCTGCGGGGCCGCCCGCACCGCTACAACAAGCCCTCGGCGCGCGTCAGCGGCGGCCTCCTCATCAGCGCCGATCCCGACTTGCATAAGCGCCTGCTCGCCGCTCTTCGGGCCGAAGGGTTAGGGGTTAGGGGATAGAGGGGATAGAATGGGGACCGACCAGGTCGATAGCAGGGCAGAGGCAGGCCAGGGTAGTTTGGGTGCAATGCGAATGATCGCGCGAATCTGGCGGGGGTGGGCTTCGGCGGCAAGCGCCGACGACTACCAGCGCCACTACGAATCCGAGGTAGCCGGGCAACTCCAGGCCGTGACCGGTTTTCGCGGCGCTCGCCTGCTACGTCGGCAGGACGGTGACGATGTCCTGTTCACCTCCATCACCTACTTCACCAGCATGGACGCGGTGCGGGCATTCGCCGGCGCGAACCCCGAGCAAGCAGTGGTCGCGGACACGGCCCACCGCGCGCTGACCCGGTGGGACGAGCGTGTCGCTCACCACGAGGTCACGGTCGAACTGGAACCGACACTATCCGAAACGCGCCAGAAGTCTTGACGATCGAACCCACTGGCGGCCTGCTGACTCCTAACCCCTAACCCCTATCCCCTTCGTCCGCAGACGGGAGGCGGCGGCTTGGTTGGCGATGACCTCCAGGCGCTCGGCGGCGAGGCGGAGCCATGAGGCGGGGACGGTGGACGTCATCGGTTCTTCCAAAGCGCGGCGCAGGATGTCCGCTTTGCTCTCGCCCGCGACGATAAGGACGATCTGGCGCGCGGTCAGGATCGTACCGAGACCGATCGTGATCGCCTTGGCCGGGATCTCCTGTTTTCCATCCCAGTAGTCGGCGGATTGGTCGCGTGACTCCGGGGTCAACTCGACCACCCGCGTCCGCGAATCCGGTCCCGAACCTGGTTCGTTGAACGCGATGTGGCCGTTCGGGCCGAGGCCGACGACCGCCAGTTCGAGACCGCCCAGTGCAGCGATCTCTGCTTCATACCGCGCGGCCGCCTGTTCGGCATCGGGTGCCTCTGATGGCAAGGTGTGCACGTGGTCGGGTGAGATGCGCGCCGGCTCGATAAACGCCCGCGTCAGCCACCGTGTCAGGCTGCCCTCGGCCTCGGGAGACACGTCGAGGTACTCATCGAGACAAAAGACGTGTGTTTGCGAAACATCGACCTCCCCGCGCTCGACGCGATCCACGAGCTCGCGGTACATGCCGAGCGGTGTCTCGCCGGTCGGGACGGTGATGGCGGCGGCGGGTGTCCGAGCGACCGTCGCGGCCACACGGTCGGCGGCTTGCCGGCTCATCGCCTCGTAGCTCTCGACCACCGTCAACACCGGCGTGTCGTTGCCTTCGGTCGTTTCCATCCAACGGGCCTCCTCATCTGCTTGGTCGTCCCACCTTCATCCGCGTGGCATCATACCCGCCGCCGCGTGCGCGGACATCGCACCAATGGCGGCGCTCATTCTCGCGGGAAGGAACCGATACGGATGTCCGAAACGGGCTTCGACGCGGCGTTGCGTCAGATCGCCGGCTGGGTGGACGAAGGCGTCGTCGCCGGTGCGGCGGCGGCGGTCTGGCACGACGGAGAAATCGTCGCCGCGCGGGAAGCGGGGATGGCCCGAGCCGGCGAGCCGGTGACCCCGGCGACGCTGTTCGCCCTGGCCTCCGTCTCCAAACCGATCACCGCCGCCGTGGTGATGCACCAGGTTGAGACCGGTGCGCTCGATCTCGACGGATTCGTCGTCGATATCGTGCCCGAGTTCGGCGCCACCGATGACCCCTTCGCCGACGATGCCTTTCCACAACTCGAGGCCATGCGCGACCGGGTCACGGTTCGCCACCTGCTCTGCCACACCTCGGGGCTGCCGGAGAACATCGGCGTCAAGCGCCTCAGGATGTGCAACGAACCGACCCTCGACGCGATGATCGACGCCATGTGCAATCTGCCGCTAGCGTCGGTTCCCGGCGAACGGCTGCGCTACTCGAACGCCGGCTACGGTGTGGCGGCTCGCGTCGCCGAGCGCGCCGGGGTTGAACCGTTCGCAGCGTTGCTCCGCGACACCGTGCTCGCCCCCCTCGGCATCGACGACATCGTCTCGCGGCCCGGTGATGACATGCTGGGGCGGCTCGCGCACATCGACGACGCTTCCTCGGCGGGTACTCCGGTCGAGAGCTACAACAGCGCCTACTGGCGCGACCTCGGCATCCCGTGGGGCGGGTTCTTCGGCACCACGCGCGGCGTGTTGACCTTTGCCGCCGCGTTTCTGGATGGCCGGCGGTTGTTCAGCGACGAAACTGTCGACGCGATGACCACCGACCAGACCGGCGGCGTGCCCGGCGGTGTCGAGAGCTTCGGCGCGATCTGGAAGGTCGGACGCTGGGGTGCGGGCTGGGAGGTGAAGGGCGAGAAGACGAACCACTGGACCGGCCGCGCCACCTCGCCGCGCACCTTCTGCCACTGGGGCCAATCCGGCACCCTCGTCTGGGCCGACCCGGACCGCGACCTGGCCCTCGCCGTCTTCGCCAACCGCTCCGCCCGCCGCCCGTGGCCGATCACGCCCCCACGCTGGGCCGCCCTCAGCGACGCCGTCGTCGCCGCCGCCGATGCGTCCTGAGGGCTGACCGCAGCAGGGCGATGAATGGGTTGGGCCACAGCGGCACGCGGCGGTGGAGAAGCGCTTGATACCGCCTGGAGCAGGATTTTTCGGCCCGCTACCGCAACCCCATACCAGTTCGTCGGACCGGAGATGTCGACCTGCAGCGGGTTGCAGACCAAGTGACCCGTCGTCGTCGGGGAGAGCCCGGTACCGAACGGAGCCTCCCGGCGGCCACAAGGCGACATTCGTGTGGACCGTCGACCCGCGGTCGGTGGGCAGGTCCATGGCACATCTGTGCCACCTAATTCACCGTAAGGAGGATGTTCGTACGAGGTGCGGACTCCATTCTCGCCAGAAATCGACCCGCCTTGGTGGTCCATCCGCTGGTGCGGATCGTCGCGGTCGGTCCTGCGGTGATCGGATACCACAAGGGCTTGTGGTTACCCGGAATTAGTTGGCACAGATGGTCCATGGCACTGCCCCGACGACAGGTCATCCTTTGGGCAGACCGCTCTTCTCTCCGAGCTGACGGACGCTCGCGCGCTCGACCAGCTGCGCACGGAGCAGGTGGCGAGCGGGTTTCGCCGAGCGATCAGGATGCGAGGTGGCGAGCGCCTCGATCAGCAGGGAGGCGGCGAGCGCCCCCAACTCCTGGGTGGCCTGGCGCATCGTGGTCAGTGCCGGCT
>JACDBO010000174.1 GCA_013694885.1 Chloroflexia bacterium
GCCGGACGGCGCGTCAACGTCATTGCCGCGTCGGCCACCCGGCGCCGCGCTCCGTCGCAGGTGGTGTAGACCCGATTGCCGGCGATCAGCTTGCGCCGCCCCTGGTCCTCATACCGGCCCCAGACGACGAACCAGCCGGTCTCCACCGGCAGCACCTCTATATACCGGCTATGGTCCTTCCACTCAAACACAACCCTCTAACTCCTATCCCCTTCGTTACTGCGTCTTTCTGGGATCGAGCGCGTCGCGCAGGCCATCGCCCATGTAGTTAATGGCGAGTACGGTCAGGAAGATCATCATGCCGGGGAAGAGGGCCTGGTGCGGCGAGAACTCGAAGTAGTCCTTGGCTTCGAACAGCATCCGGCCCCAGGTCGGGACGTTCGAGGGAAACCCGAGCCCGAGGAACGAGAGCGCCGACTCGGTGATGATCGCGGCTCCGACTTCGAGCGTTGCGGCGACAATGATCGGGCTCATCACGTTCGGTAGGATGTGCCGGAACATCAGCGAACCGCGCGTTGCGCCCATCGAGCGCGCCGCCTCGACGAACTCCTTCTCCTTGACCGACAGGAAGCTGGCCCGCACCAGCCGCGCGGTCGACATCCAGGCCAGGAGGCCGATCACGACGACGATCATGAAGAAGACGCCGAAGTTGCCGCTGCCGAAGGTGCTCTGGAAGAAGCGGACCAGCGAGTCCTTGAACAGGAAGGTGATCAGCAGCAGCAGCGGGAGCTGCGGCAGGCTGATGAACATGTCGGTAATCCGCATCAGGATCGAATCCGCGGCGCCGCCGAAGAACCCGGCGATCGCCCCGACTAGCGTGCCCAGGACGACCGAGATCAGCGCCGCGACCAGGCCGACCGCGATCGAGATGCGCCCGCCCCAGAGTATGCGCGCCATCATGTCCTGGCCGAGCGAGTCGGTGCCCATCCAGTGATCGGAGCTCGGCGTCAACCCCGAGGAGTAGGCAAAGGGCGCGTTGACTTTCTCGCCGTAGATAACCGGCCCGAGAAACGTCACCAGGGTGAAGAGGGCGAACACGACCATGCCGGCCATCGCCAGCTTGTGCCGCCGGAACTGGCGCCAGGCGTTGCCCCACAGCGAGCGCTGCTTCCGCTGGGAACGCCCGTATTGATCGAGCCGGATCGCCGCGCCCGCGGCGGGCGCCAGCTCCGGGGTATCCGCTGGTTCGGCCCGCGGGCCAATCGCCTCGATGTTGGCTTCACGTGACATCGGCCTGACCTCCCCGTCGCTGTCGCCGGGTTCTCGTGTCCACGCCCCCTTGGGCGATGGGCTAGGTGTACTTGATGCGTGGGTCGAGGATCGCGTATAGAATATCCGCGGCCAGGTTGAAGAGCACCACCAGGACGGCGATCCCGAAGGTGATCGCCATGATCACCGGCACGTCGTTGGCAAGAATCCCGTCGATCAGCGCCCGCCCGATCCCTGGGATGCGGAAAATCTGCTCGGTAATCACCGCCCCGCCGATCACGAACGGGATCTGGAGGGCGATGATCGTGACCACCGGGATCAGCGCGTTACGGAGGATATGCGCCGCGACCACCGCCCGCTCCCGCAGTCCCTTGGCCCGCGCGGTCCGCACGTAGTCCTGGTTGATCGTCTCCAGCATCGAGGCGCGCACGAAGCGGGTCAACTGCGACGTACTGAACAGCGAGAGCACAGTGACCGGCATGATCGCCTGCTCGATGTTGGGCCAGACCCCGTCCCGCGTCGCGGTGAAGCTGGACGGGAACCAGCCGAGTTGGACGCTGAAAATGATAATCAACAGGAGACCGGAAAAGAACGTCGGGATGCTGAACCCGAAGAACGCGAACGTGGTCGCGAGCTGGTCGAAGAGCGAGTACTGCTTCAGCGCCGAGAGCACCCCGACCGGGATGGCGATGCAGACCGCGATCACGTAGGCCGTCCCCAGGATTGCCAGCGTGACCGGGACGCGGTCGAAGATGTAGTCCTTGACCGGCACCCGCGCTGTCAGCGACTGGCCCCAGTCGAAGTGGAAGAAATACGACTCCGCCCACTTGAAATACTGGACGTGGAGCGGTTCGTTGAGCCCCCACTGTTCCCGGATCTGCTCACGGACGGCCGGCGGCACGTTCGGGTTATTCGCCAGACCGGAGAGTGGATCACCGGGCGCCAGGTAGAGGATCGAATAGAGGATCGCACTGATCGCCACCAGCGTGATGGCCGAGATCAGGAGGCGCCGGATCAAGTAGCGTCCCACGGCTATACCCCTCTCACCCGCCTCACCGCCGTGACTCCCGACTCGCGTGAGCAGAAGGCGGCGGCAGGATAAACCAAACCAGCCACTCGGCCCCGCGTGTTTCACACTTCGACGCGAATCCGGCTGGTACTGAACTGCTGACCGCTCCATGCGCGAAAGCCGAGCGGCAACGCTGCCCCCGGCTCATTGGAAAGTGGGGGTATGCTACGTGGCCCATTCGGGGGGTGTCAAGCTGCTCGTTCACGATGTCGCCCACTCGATCCCCAATCGCTTCTTCGCAACCAGCTACGGGCTCCGCCCCGCCTCCTCGTCATGCGCTGTTCGTCGGCATGATGGTACGGCCATGCAGGCGAACGGCCCGAGGAACACGCCTCGGGCCGTTCACATGCGAACCACTACCTACTGGACGTTGTTCCAGTTGGCGATGTTCCAGTAGTCCGGCTCGAAGCTCGGACCGGCGGCGATGTTCTCCTGATTGAGCGTGTTGGCGATCGCGTAGTTGCCACCCGCCCGGTTGACCAGCGGGATCACCACGACATCGTTGATCACGATGTCGTTCATCTCGATCAACAGCGCGGTCGCCGCTTCGATCTCCGTCGCCGCCAGCAGTTCCTCGTAGAGGGCATCGTACTCATCGCTCTGGTAGCGCCAATAGTTGTCCGTCTGCCAGTCATTCTCCTGCTGAGCGATGTTGCTCAGGGTGTCCTCTGGTCCGGCATAGAACCCCACCGTGTAATTGACCGGCACCGGGGAGCCGATGCTGCTGTTGGCGTACTCGTCGATGTCCCAGTAGAAGTGGTTGATGTTCTGGGTGTTGCCCGCCGAGCCGTCGAAGAAGACTCCGGCATCGATCTGCTGGAGTTGCACCCGCACCCCCAGCTGCTGGAAGGCTTGCTGGACGACGGCTTGTGTCTTTTGGCGGACCTGGTTGATCGAGGTGGCATACGACAACGTCAGTTCGCGACCGTCCTTGACGCGGACATCGCCCTCCATCACCCAGCCCGCCTCGTCGAGCAGCGCGCCGGCCGCCTCCAGGTTGAACTCCCAGGACGTGTTCGGCGACTCCAGCGATGGGACTCCCGCCAAGATGTTCGCCGTCGGTGGCTGCCCCTCGCCGTAGAACTCGGTGGAGATCACCTCGCGCGGCACGGCCAGGTTCAACGCCTGCCGCACCTTCAGGTCGGAGAGGATCGGGTGCGGCGTGCCGACGTGCGAGCGCTGCCCCTCGACCTCGGTGTTCGGGTCGGAGAAGTTGATGTTGATGCGCTCGATACTCGTGCCCGGCTCGGTCACGATCGTGCCCTGGCCACCACTCGCTTGCATCTCCTCGAGGATCGCCGGCTCCACCTGCATGTTCCAGGCGAACTGCGCCTCGCCCGTCACCAGCACGGCACGGGCCGCCGCCGCCGCGTCGCCGCCCCCGGTCACGACCACCCGCGCGAAGAACGGCTTGTTCGGCTCCCGGTAGTTCTCGTTCACCACGTAGACGATCTCGGCGTTGGGCTGGAACGACTCGATGACATACGGTCCGGTGCCGATCGGGTTGACCAGAAACGCGTCGTTCTTGTTGGCCGGATCGTTGTTGAAGACATGCGCCGGGTAGATGCAGCCAGCGGGGGCACTGGTGAACGCCTCGAACCAGGCCACCGACGGACGCTTGTACGTGGCGACCACGGTCAGGTCGTCCTGGGCTTCGACATTCTCCAGCACATCCCAGAGGGCAAAGCTGGTCGAGGCGTTTTCCGGCGTGATCACCCACTGCCAGGTGAAGACCACGTCGTTGGCGGTGAACGGCTCACCGTCGCTCCAGGTGATGCCTTCGAGCAGGTTGAAGGTGACGGTGCTGAGGTCCTCGGCCAACAGCCCGTTCTCGACCGACGGAACCTCCTTGACGAGGTTGGGGATGATCGTGGCGTCGGTCAGGTAGCGCAGCAGCGGTTCGCTGACAACACTCGAGGCGAGACTCTCCTTGGTGCCGGTGACGGTATGTGCCCCGGCCGTGGTCGCCGCCTGCCACTGGATGATCCGCAGATCGCCCCCGGCGCCGCGCTCCTGGTTCTCCGTCCCTGAATCGGGGGACGCCGGCCGCGAATGCCGTTAAGGACAGCATACCGAACTTTCGGAAAGCGTACTTCCGTAGGACTACGCGGTTTCCGTGCTGACCGAGGCCACGCTTCCGTACGATTACGGAGCACCGACGCGCCGCTCCTCGACCAGTCCCCGCCGCACCGCGGAGGTCGCGGCCGCGGAGCGAGACGGAACGCCCAGCTTGGCCAGGAGGTTGGAGACATGCGTCGCCACCGTGCGGTGGCTGAGGAAGAGTGCCGCTCCGATCTCCCGGTCGGTGTGCCCTTCGACAAGCAAGCGCAGGACATCTCGCTCACGCCGGGTCAGCCCGAGGTCGAGCGCGGTGGGCGAAACAGGCGGCGCGGCAACGAGAACCTCGGTGACGGCGAGGGCCTCCTCGACCGCCCGCCCGAGCGGCAGCTCCCGACCGTTGGCGCGGGCCATCATCGCCGGTTGCTCACCCAGCGCCGCCTCGACAGCCGCCGCGGTGCGTTCGCGTTCCGCCTGATCGTACGGCAG
>JACDBO010000220.1 GCA_013694885.1 Chloroflexia bacterium
GGATGGGCCAGGCGACGGGCGAGGGTTGGTCGCAGTTGAGCCCAACCATGATCGAGCGGTTCGGCTCCGGCACCGTCACCGGATGACCGGCACGCAGCGAGGCGAGCACACAGGCCGCCGTCGCCGGTTCGACACCGACGATACGCGGGCGGGGACGCATCTCCCCGGCGGCGGCAATCGTGGCCGCCGCGAGCGCGCCGACCCCCATCTGCACCGCGACGACCTCCGGCGGCGGCAGAGACCGCGCCGTGAGCTGCTCGTCCAGCTCGGCGAAGATCGTCCCGTACCCCTCGATCACCCAGCGCGGGATCGTCTCGTAACCCGGCCAGGCCGTGTCGGAGATGACGAGCCGGTGCGCGCCCATGCCCTCGGCGGATCGGCGAACCGCGTCGTCATACGTGCCGGGTACGACCTCGACGATCACACCCTCGCCAGCGATGGCGTCGATGCGCGCTCGCGCCGTGCCGGCGGGGACGAAGATCGCCGCGTCGAACCCGATCAGTCGCGCCATCCGGGCGACGGCGCGCCCGTGGTTGCCGTCCGTCGCCGCGGCGAGGGTCAATGGCCGCAGCGGCGCGACCCGCTGCCGCAACTCGGCAACATCGGCCCAGTCATCGCCGAGGTCCGGCAGCCGCTCCCGAAGGGCGCGGTAGACGGCCCAACTGGCGCCGAGCATCTTGAACGCCGGCAACCCGAGCCGCCGCGATTCGTCCTTGACCAGCACCTGCCCGACACCGAGGGTCCGCGTCAGCGCCGGCACGTCGTGCAGCGGCGTCACCGCATACCCCGGCAGCCGCCGGTGAAAGGCGAGCGCCGCACCACGCTCGGGAGCGAGTTCAGTGGCGACTGCCGCTCGCTTACGTTTGCGCTCCGGCGGGTCATTCCAGAAGAGCTCGGTCGGACCGAGGGAATGCCGAACGATGGATGTCATCAGCTTTCGAGATTCCGCATGACGAATGACCTACGTCTGCCGTAGTCGCTCCTTGATCCACATGCGTACCAAGGTCGAGGGGCCGATGCCTTGCTTCCGCGCCAGCTCACCCAGCTGTTCTCGGTCTTGAGGCTCCAAACGTACCGTCAGCCCTCTGGTAAGGTTCTTGGTTCGCCGCAGTCGCACGGGCCAGGATTCATCGAGGTAATCGGTAAAGTCGTGCGTATCCCAGAACGCGGCTTCCTCCTCGCGGGTGCGGAAATCTGGAATCCGGCTCGTCGTTGGCCGTTGTGTATCTTCCTGCTTGGAGGTCATGGTTCTCGCTGCTCCTGATAGAAGCGACGTTCCTTGCGGCTGGCTGGTCGGGCACTGAAGGTGTAGTAGACACGAGGGTTGTCTGGCGCGGGACCAATAACCACCGCCAGCACCCGTCCGTGAAATGTCAGCCCCGTCACCTGTAGCCGATTCTTGTACGTCTGTCGCACGACGATCGAATCACTCGCCATGACTTCTTCGACCTCGGTCGGAGTGACGTCATGCTTCAAGATGTGCGTAACGTTCCAGTCATCCCAATCCAGGGAATCATAGTCAATGAGCGGTTCCATTTGCGACAGAGTGTAACGCATTGTGCTACGAAGCAAACGCCGGGGACCGCAAGGCTGCGTTGGCGGGCGAAGAGGTTAGCCGGCGAGGTCGCGGGCGATGCCGGCCAGCCAGTCGGCGGCGGCGTGAGTTTGGGTCAGGCGGAGGTCGAGGACCTGTCGCGAGAAGGGATCAACCGGCTCGCTCGCCTCGACCAAGCGGTCGCGCTGGGCGCTGAGGGAGGTCGCGAGGTCGTCGCAGACGCGGCGCTGCTCGGCGACCAGGGAGCGGGCGAGGGCGGGATCGAGACGGCGGGCGAAGAAGAGCTTGAGCAGGAAGTCGAGCCGGATCTCGCGGGTGGCGCGCACCGGCTCGCGCAGCCAGCGGTCGAGTGCCTGCCGGCCGGCGTCGGTGATGGCGTGGGTCTGGCGTGCCGGGCGACCAGTCTGCTCGTCGACCGCGGCGGTGACGAGCCGGTCGCGGGCGAGTTTCTTCAGATGGTGGTAGAGCATCCCCGGTTCGAGCCGGATGATCTCGGCCAGCGGTCCGGACTGCTCGCTGAAGTGCCGGGCGAGGTCGTAGCCATATCCGGCGCCGCCGTGGAGCACCAGCAACCCGAGCAGCGCGTGCTCGCCCGGCCCCAGCGCCGCCCGCCGCATCCGTTGCCGGGCGAGCGGGGAGGCCACCGGGTGGCTGTCCACGTCAACCATACGGAACCCCCCTGCGCGGCAAACTCAACCCTTCGGTCAGAACGACGGGGAGGCTGTACCCGCCCTCAAGCAGCACAACACCTTGCCACACTCCCCCCGCAACCAATTCAGTCCTGAGTCTTGAGTCCTCCGCTACGCCGCCGCGTTGCGCGCTTCGTTGCCGACGGTGGCCGGGTCGCGGCCGTGGCCTGGCAGGACGCGGACGCGGGCGACGCGCAGGCCGTCCAGCTCCTCGACGCGCAGGAGCTGGCCCGATGGGGCGTTGACCTCGTCGCCGATCTTCGCCGGGCGGCCGAGCGCAAAGAAGACGAATCCGCCCAGCGTCTCGACGTCGATCTCCTCGCTTTCGAGATCGATGTTGTAGCGCTCGCGGAGCTCGACCAGGCCGGTCAGTCCGTCCAGCGCGAGGCTGCCGTCCGGTCGCAGACCCTCGGGCGCGGATGTCTCTTCCTCTTCCCGGATACGACCGATCAGGTGAGTGACGATGTCCTGAAGCGTGACGATACCGGCGGTGCCACCGTATTCGTCGATGACGACGGCCATCTGGACGTGGCTCTCGCGCATCCGGGTGAGCACCTCGGCGGCGGCGAGCGTCTCCGGCACCAGCGTCGGGATCATCATGTAATCGCGGATGTCGAAGGGCGCTGGCGACTCCCCGTTGTGCTGACCGTTCGAGCCGGATGCGGATTGCTCCGCCCGGCTCAGGAAGAGCGGGAGCAGCCGCTTGATCTTGAGGATGCCGACGATGTGGTCGTTGTCGCCCTCGAAGACAGGGAGCCGGGTGTACGATGAGGTCGAGGCGAGGGTGATGATGTCGTCCATCGTAGCGTCGATCGGCACGGCCGTGAGTTCGGTGCGGGGAACCATGACGTGCCGCGCTTGCAGGTCGGTGAAGGTGAAGGCGCGGTCGACGAGGTCGTGCGCCGCCGCGTCGACCAGCCCCGCCTCGCGACTGGCGTCGATCGACAGCATCAGCTCTTCGGCCGACTGGACCAGGGTGTGCCCGGCGGCCGGTTCGATCCCGAAGAGCTTCACGACCGCGTTGCCGATCCAGTTCAGCCCGAAGATGACCGGCCGGAAAATGACGAGGAAGAGGTGGACCGGCCCGGAAACAAACAGCGCGGTCGCTTCCGGCCGTTGCAACGCGAGGCTCTTCGGCGCGAGTTCGCCGATGACGATATGCAGCGTGGTGACGATCGAGAAGGCGATGACGATCGAGATGGTGTGGGAGAGGGTCTCGCCGACCGCGAACGGGAGGGCGTGGACGACGGGCTCGATCAAGGTGCCGATCGCCGGCTCGCCGATCCAGCCGAGCGCGAGGCTGGCGATGGTGATCCCGAGTTGGGTGGCGGCGATGTAAGTGTCGAGGTGGTTCAGCCGATCGAGCACGTTGTGGGCGCGGCGGTTGCCCTCCGTGGCGAGTTGCTGGACGCGCGTCCTCCGCACGGAGACAAGGGCGAACTCCGTAGCGACGAAGAAGCCGTTGAGGAGCACGAGCACGACAACGGCGAGCAGTGAGAGCGCGGTACTAATCGGATCCTCCAGACCGGAAACAATGCGGCACCGCGGAGGACGTGGGCGTCACCCGGTGTGTGCGACCATCAGCTCGAGTAAGACAGTCGCACGGTGTGCCGAACACGCACAATAGTAGGCGAAACGGCACGCAAACTCCACACCAGGAACGGGCCGCGAACCGGAGAGGCGACGAGGCGGGCGCCGGTGGCGTGCTACGATGCCGAGCGGTTCCCCACCACGGTTCACGACGGTCCGGGTGCCGGAGGCTGGGCGCCAGGAGGTCCAGGCGTGAACGATCCGCTCGCCGAGCTGCTCTCGTCGCGGGTGCGGGCGGCCGTGCTCACCCGCTTCGTCGCCGATCCGGCGGCGGCCTCGCTCACAGAGCTGGCGCGCGCGCTGGACCTCTCGATCAGCAGCGTGCAGCACGAGTGCTACAAACTCGAACGGCTCGGAGTGCTCACCGGCCGCCGTGAGGGCGGTTCCCGGCGCTACTATCTCTCCAGAGATTCGCCGCTGGTCGAGCCGTTGACAGCCCTCGTGCGCGCGTCGCGCGACTCAACCGTGCTATTGGGCGAGGCCCTACGTACAGTGGCGGGCATCGAGCGCGCGCTGCTCGTTCCACCGGCCGCTGAGGGGGTGACGTACCTCGTCCTCATCGGCGAGGTGGCGCTGGACGAGCTGGACGGCGTGGCCGAGCGGACCGCGGCGCTCTTGACGCTGCCGCTGGACCGACTCGCCCTCGCCTTCTACCGCCCGGACGACTGGCGCGCGCGAATCGCCGAGGGCCACCCGCTGGTCCAGCGCCTGCTCGCCGCGCCGCATGTGGTGTTGGTTGGAGATGACGAACCGTGAGCGATTCCCAACTCGACCCTCGACCCTCGACCCTCGGCCCTTCGTTGCTCGTCGGGCAGTCGGGCGGAGCGACGGCGGTCATCAATGCCAGCCTGATCGGCGTCGTCGACGCGGCGCGGGAAGCGCGCAGTTTCGCGCGGGTGCTGGGGATGCGCAACGGGATCGAAGGGCTGCTCGGCGAGCAATTCATCGACCTCACGGCGCACGACCAGGCGACGCTCGACCGCGTCCGTCTCACCCCCTCGGCCTCGCTCGGCACCGGCCGCTACAAGCTCAAGGACGACGAGCTCGACCGCGCGCTCGACCTGATGACCGCCCACGGTGTGACCGTCTTCATCTATATCGGTGGCAACGACTCGGCCGATACCGCGCACCGCCTGGCCGTCCGGGCGCGCGCGCGGAACCAGACGCTGACCGTCGTCGCGGTGCCCAAAACGATCGACAACGACTTGCCGGAAACGGACCACTGCCCCGGCTACGGCTCGATCGCCCGCTTCCTCGCCAACGCGGTGCGCGACGCGACCTACGACTCGCTGGCCTCGCCGCGGCTCTACCCGGTCAAGTTCGTCGAGGTGATGGGCCGCGACGCCGGCTGGGTGCCGGCCGCCGGCACGCTCGGCTTCGCGGCCGATGAGGCCGACCTCCTACCGCGCATCTTCCTACCGGAACGACCGCCGGCATCGACGGACGACGTGCTCGCCGCCGTCGCGGCCGATGTCGCGCGGCGCGGCTTCGCGGTCGCCGTCGTGCCGGAGACGCTGCGGACGGCGACCGGCGCGCATCTCGGCGGCGACGTGCCGGAGTACGTCGATCAGTTCGGACATCCGTATTTCCCGAGTCCGGGTCTGGCGTTGACCCGGCTCGTCGCCGAGCAGCTGGGCTTGCGCGCGCGCTGCGACCGCCCCGGCACCATCGCCCGGATGTCGATGTCGCTGGTCTCGGCGGTCGACCTGGCGGAGGCGTACGCCCTCGGTCGAGCCGCGGTCGCGCGGGCGCTGGCGGGCGAGTCCGAGATCATGACGGCGCTGCGCCGGGTGAGCGACGCACCCTACCGCTGCGAGGTGACGACCGTGCCGCTGACGGCGGTCGCCAACAAGGTCCGCCCCCTGCCCGACGCCTTCATCGGCGCCGACGGCACCAGCCTCGCCCCCGCCTTCCGCACCTACGCCCTCCCCCTCCTCGGCCCGGACCCGGTGCCATTCTATGGCCGCCTGGATTGACCCAGCGGAGGCTCGCCGCCACGGCGGTACACTGTCCAGAGCACGGCAACGATCCACAATGCGTCGACCCGGAATGGGGAGCGACAGTCATGCGCAACTTGCTGGGGCGGCTCAATGCGCGGAGTGCGGAGGAGCTGCACCGGGTCGGCCGGTTTTGGGGGGTGACGCTGAGCGGCGGCGAGCGCGGCCGGCACGTCGGTGTGCTCTACCGGACGATGACCGATGTCCGGGCCGTCCGCGACGCCTGGGATCGCCTCGACCCCGACGAACAGGCGCTCGTGGCGGCGCTGGCCCTCGGCGACGGCGAGGCGCTGACGGTCGCGGACCTGGCGGAGCACGTGGGCTTGCCGGAGGCGGCGACGCGGGACGCGGCCAACCGGCTCTTTCGCGCCGGTATCCTGACGCGGGAAGGCGATAATCAGGAACTACCCGTCGGGGCGCTGCCCCGGCTCTTGCTCCCCCGCGAACTGATGTCGCTCTTCCGCCGCGTTCAGGATGAGATCGACGCCGGGGATCTCAGCGGGTCGCCACCACGGGTGTTGCTAGAACTGCTCGACGACGCCGAGCTGGAAGAGGCGGCCGGCATCTGGGGCACCAAGGTGATCCCCGGTCTGCGCCGCCGGGTCGAGCTCAACGATCAGATCCTCAAGCAGATTGCCGGCGCCGAGCGCATCGAGCGAGTCATCGCCGCGCTGGGCCGGGACGCGGCCGCTGTCTGTCGGGTGGTACGCGCGGCGGACGGTCGCGCGGTGCCGCTGGCCGACGCGCTGCGAGATGCGGGGCTCGCCGGGCAGGCGGACGACTTCCGCCGGTTCGAGCGGATCCGCCGGGCGTTGACCGAGCTGGAAACGGCGCTGCTGGTCTGGCACACCTACCGCGGCGACGGTTCGCGCTGGCTCTTTGCCCCGCGCGAGGTGCTGCACCCCGGCGAGGGGGACGCGGTGGACGAGCCGGCGATCCAGTCGTTCGTGCCGGCCACGGTCGAGGTCGCGCCGCCGCGCCACCCGCACGCGCTTGCCTGGGACCTGCTGACCGTGCTGCGCGAACTGAGCACCCACGGCGGTCCGCTCTGGATACCGGGCGAGGCGCTCGCGCGGTCGTGGCAACGGCGTCTCAACGACCGGCTCTGGTTCGCCGGTGAGGAGGCGCCCCCGACCGGCTACCTCGCCTTCCTGCTGCATCTCGCGTTCGGCACCGGCGTGGTCGAGCCGGGGGAACGGGCGCCCGGCGAACCGAAGGGCGCGGTACGGCCGGTGCCCGCGGAGACGCTGCGGAGCTGGCGGGGACATCCGTTCGCCGAGCAGACGGCCCGGTTGCGATCCGCCTGGTTAGCGGGCGACGAATGGGAGGAGGGGCGCGAGCGGCAGGAAGTCGAGGTCTGGGGTGCGGACTGGCGCGGCTTCCGCCACAAGCTGCGGCACGCGCTGGAGCATATGCCGGAGGATGAGTGGCTGCCGGTCGAGGACGCCGCGCGGTTGCTGGCCGAGGCCGACCCGGCGTTGCTCGGCGCGACCTTCACCGCCGCTTCGGCGCGGGCGACTGCCTCCGATCGTGGCGACCGTGAGGCGGCGCGGTCGGCCACGGTGGCGCGGGTCGTCGCCATCGAGCTGGAGACCGCCTTCGCCTGGTTCGGGCTGGTCGAGATCGGCCGGGTGCCTGGCACCGGGCCGGCGCTGCGTGTCACCGAGGCGGGTCGACGCGCCGCCCGCGACGACGCCGGCAAACCCGGCATGTCCGGCCTCCCCGGCCTGACGGGCGAGGCTCCGGCGGCTGACGGGCCGCCGCTGACGATCGACGAGGCTGGTCTGGTGACGCTGCGGCAGCCCTCGCCGCTCCGTGTCTGGGCGCTCTCCGCGTTCGGGGATCAGGAGTCGCTGTGGCCGGAAGCGAGCTACCGGCTCCGGCCCGCCTCGGTCGGTCGCGCCCTCGGCGCCGGCTTCGACCGCGAGCAGATCGTCACCTTTCTCGAACGGCAGAGTGAGGCCGCACTCCCGGCGTCACTCGCCACCGCGCTCCGCGAGTGGACGACCGGCTACCGTCGCGTCCGCCTGCGCCGCGCGGTGCTGCTGCTGCCGGACACCCCCGCCGCCCGCGATGAGCTGCGCCGCGCGCTGGGGGCGCTCAAGAATGCCGGGATCGAGGTGGCCGAGGCGACGAAGGAGGATACGCCTCAGGGTCTCATTGTCCTGCTGCCGGCGACCGGTGACGACGCCAGCGCGGCGGAGGCAGTGTTGCTCACCGCCCTGCGTGATGCCGGCTATTCGGGCCAGTGGCAGCGCGTCCCGGTCTCTGGGCCGCCGTTCTCCAAACGGAGCCCACACGGTAGCAGGCAGGGGAGCGACTAGGGAACCTGCCAAACAACGGTCACTCGCGTTGCTCCCGTCCGCCGTCGCTCCTGCGCCGCCGCGGCGATGAATGGGTGCCCGTTCGGGGTCGAGTTCGGATGGGCGACCGGTTGACGCGCGAGCGCATGGGGCGCATCATCCAGGCACGCACGTCGCACGCACCTAAGGACCCGCCCGTGGCCGACCCGACGCCCGCCGACGGCAGCCGTCCCCAGGAAGTGCCCCTCAGTCCGCTCGCGGATCGGGACCGCCCCGGCGTGCCGCTGCCAACCCCGCTGACCTCCTTCATCGG
>JACDBO010000249.1 GCA_013694885.1 Chloroflexia bacterium
ACTCGGTCCTCGACCCTCGAACCTCGGCCCTAACAGGTGAGGCCCTGGACGGGGAACTCGTCGCTCGTGGTGCGGGCGATGATCTCACCGATCACGGATGCGCCGTCGAGGGCGGTGAGGACTGGCGCGGCGTGCTCCGCACCGACGATGAGGACGAATCCGATGCCCATATTGAAGACCCGGTAGCGTTCGACGACGCCGAGCTCGCCTCGCTCGACCAGATGGGCAATGACCGGTGGGACTGGCCAGAGCGCCGGGTCGAGCACGGCGATGCAGTCATCCGGCAACGTGCGAGGCAGGTTGCCGGGCAGCCCACCACCGGTGATGTGAGCCATACCGCGCACGACGTCTTGCGCGAGCAGCGGCCGCATCGCGCGCCGATAGCAGCGATGACCCCGCATCAGCGCCGCGCCGATCGTCTCCTCCGCGCCGGGAAGCGATTCGAAGAGCCGCACACGGTCCTGGGCAGCGTCACCAGTGAGACCGATAATGCGCCGAGCCAGGCTGTAGCCGTTGGTGTGAAGGCCCTCGCTGAGGAGACCGATGACCACATCGCCGGGGCGAACCGCCGAACCATCGACGACTCGATCGGGCGAGACCTCGCCGACGATGAACCCGGCGAGATCGTACTCACCGGGTGCGTACATGTCCGGCATCTCGGCCGTCTCGCCGCCGAGCAGCGCCAGCTCCTGGTCGGTGCAGGCATCGGCGACACCATCGACCACGGCGTTCATCACCTCCGGGTCTAGGCGGCCGGTCGCGAAGTAGTCGAGGAAGAAGAGCGGCGTGGCGCCCAGCGCCAGTACGTCGTTGACGCAGTGATGGACCAGATCGCGCCCGATGCCGGCGTGCGCCTCGGCGCCGAGGAGGAAGGCGAGGCGGAGCTTGGTGCCGACGCCATCGGCGCTGGCGACCAGCAGGCGGTCGCCGCCGGCAACGCGAAACGTGCCGCCGAAATGTCCGATCGGTCCGGCGGAGGTGCCGAGCGTCGCCGCCGCGCGCGCTTGCACCTGTGCCAGCGCATTCGCCTTGGCGTCGATATCGACCCCGGCATCCTTGTACGTCAGACCCATAGCATGACTCCCCGTGCCGCATCGCCGGTCGCAACGAGTCTGCGATTACGTCAACCCACCAAGCCTATTATTTCGAGTGTCCATGACCCGGTGGGACGCCACCACGGCATGAAAATGGGAGGCTCGTACGTACGCGGTAGCCAGTGAGTTTTTCACAGCAGCCTCAGTGATAGTTACCAGTGATAGTTATCAGTGAGAAATCCCTTGTTTCGACCGCACCAGTCGTCCGTTGAACGAGAGATTCCTCGTGGCAGCCCAGCCGCTCGGAATGACAAGGTAACCGGGACCGGAAGCGGTTCAGGCGGCGGGGTGAGCCGCATGCTCGATGACCAGATCGAGCTCGACGCCGTCGGGCGATTCGGCCGCGGGCAGGTCGGCGTCGCGGCGGGTGATGTAGGGATCGAAGCGGCCAATCTCGCTCTCCGGCAGCCAACCGGTGAGCGATGTGCCCTGCTCGTCAAACGCGCGCTCGTCGACTCGTCCGAATTGATGGAAGCGATCGACCAGCTCGGTCCGGTCGAAGGGGATGGTCAGCGCGACCGGGACGAAGCCTTGCTCGGTTTCGAGGATCGCCTCGACTTGCGCCAGCAGCCTGTCGACGTTGGTACCCCGCATCGCGGAAACCGGTACCGAGTCTGCGGGCAACCCAAGTTCCACGGCGGTCTCAGCGAGGGTTGCTCGCTCGGCGGCCGTGAGGCGGTCGACCTTGTTGAGGGCCACCACCACCGGCCGGTCGTCATCGCCAAGGTCTTCCAGCGTGCGCTCGACGGTGTCGACCTGCTCGGCGACGTTGGGATGTGTGATATCGACGACGTGAACGAGGACGGCTGCCTCGCTGATCTCCTCGAGCGTGGCCCGGAAGGCGGCGATGAGTTGCGTCGGCAGGTTGTTGATGAAGCCGACCGTGTCGGTCAGCAGGACTTCCCGCCCACTCGGCAAGCTGATCCGGCGCGTGGTCGGGTCGAGGGTCGCAAACAGCTTGTCCTCGGCGAGCACCCCGGCGCCAGTGATTGCGTTGAGCAGGGTGCTCTTGCCGGCGTTGGTGTAGCCGACGAGCGAGACGACGGCAATCGGCGTGTCGCGTCGCCGGTCCCGGTAGAGCTGGCGATGGCGATGCACCTGCGTGAGCTGCTGTTTGATGAAGGTGATCCGTTTTTGGGCCTCGCGGCGGTCGGCTTCCAGCTGCGTCTCACCGGGTCCGCGCAAACCGACGCCACCGACGCCCTGCCGGGAGAGGTGGGTCCACATCCGGGTGAGGCGCGGTAGCCGGTACTGGAGCTGGGCAAGTTCGACCTGCATGCGCCCCTCATGCGTCTGCGCTCGGCGGGCGAAGACATCGAGGGTCAGCGCCGTGCGGTCGATGACCAGCACGTCGAGTTCGCGTTCGAGGTTGCGCTGCTGGGCCGGGGTCAACTCGCCGTCGACCATGACGAGGTCGTAGGCGAGCGATTCCCGCAGCTCCTTGACTTCCTCGAGTTTGCCCTTGCCGACGTAGGTCCCTGGGTGTGGGTGGGCCAGTTTCTGACTGACCGAGCCGACGACTTCGACATCGACCGTCTCGGCGAGGCGCGCCAACTCCTCCAGCGAGTCCTGGGCGGCCCACGGCTGACCTTGCCGCTCGACAGCGATCAACAGGGCGTGTTCGGTGGCACGTTGGGTGGCGATGGTTTCGCGAGTGATATGCGTTGCCTTTCGTTATGTCTAATGGAGTGCTTCATGTTTGGGACCGAACTCCATCGTTAAATTATACGCCCCACGGTCTAGCCGCCCCGCGTGAGGGCAGGCTCTGGCGGCCCGGTCCAAATTGTCCGGCGCAGGATGAGCATGGCGGCGCCTGCGCCGATCAGGGCGAAACTCAGCCAGTAGGCGGCTGGCAAGGGGCCGATGGTGAGGCTGTCGGTCCTGATCCGCTCGATCAGGAGGCGGGCGACGCCGTAGGTGATGAAGTAGAGCCAGGCGACATCGCCGGTCCGGAGCCACGATGTACGAGGCAAGCGGAGCGCAAGCCAGGTGAGCACGACGGCGTTCGCGAGGTTGAAGATCGACTCGTAGAGGAAGGTCGGATGAAAGGTCGCGATACTCTCGTACTCCGCCGGGCGCCGGCTGGGGTCGATGGTGACGGCCCAGGACAGGTCGGTCGGCGTCCCGAACGCCTCCTGGTTGGCCCAATTGCCCCAGCGGCCGATGGCCTGCCCGAGGGCGACACCTGGCACGAGGAGGTCGATCCAGGTCAAGAACCGTTGCCCGCGCATCCTGCAATACAGATAGACCGTGAGGGTGCCGGCGACGAGCGCGCCGTGGATCGACAGACCGCCGAGGCGGAGGTTGATCGCATCGAGCGGGTGGGCGGCGTAGTGATCCGCCTGAAGCAGCGTGTAATAGAGCCGGGCTCCGGCGATGGCGGCGAAGACGACCCACGGCGCCATGTCCAGCACGAACTCGGGGGCGAGTCCACGCCGCGCCGCGAGCCAGCGGATCAGGAGGATCGCGGCGGCGATCCCGCCGAGGATGAAGACGGCGTACCACCGGACCTCGAACGGACCGAGCGTGATAGCGACGGGGTCATTAAGGGTTGGCATGAGTGCCTTTCGACGTTTGCATAGGCCGCCTCCCTGTCATTCCGGGCCGCGGCGAGGAATGACAGGGAGGGCGTGGCCGGGATTGTCAAGCCGCCATGCTATGACCTTCGAGAAACGCGGCCAGCTCGGCGGCCGTCGGCAAGCCGTCGAGGGCGCCGTGGCGTGTCGTCGCCAGGGCGCCGGCG
>JACDBO010000260.1 GCA_013694885.1 Chloroflexia bacterium
GCTCGTCTTCGTGCCGCTGTTGGTCTGGGTGGTCGATGGTTCCGGTTGGCGAGCCGCGTCATGGCTGCTCGCCGGCTGCGCGCTGGCGCTGCTCATCCCCGTGCTTATCTTCATGCGCGACGACCCGGCCGCGGTTGGGCTCGAACCGTATGGCGGGGCGCTGCCGACCCTGGACATGGGGCCGGCCGTGCCATCGGCATCGCCAGCGGCGTCGCCGCCGACCGGACCCGGGCCGTTGCGGCTGGCTATGGTGACGGGCGATTTCTGGTTGCTGGCGGGCAGCTTCTTCATCTGCGGGGCGACCTCGACCGGGCTGATCGGCACCCACTTCATCGCTCACTCCACCGACCACGGGTTCGCCGCGTCGACGGCGGCCGGCACGCTGGCGGTGATGGGGGCGATGAACTTCGTCGGCACCGTCACCTCCGGCTGGCTGACCGACCGCTACGATCCGCGCCGCCTGCTGGCCTGCTACTACACCTTCCGCGGGGTCTCCCTCTTCTTCCTGCCGGCCGTCACCGGGTTTTGGGGACTCGCCGCCTTCGCTGTGCTCTTCGGTCTCGACTACATCGCCACGGTGCCGCCGACGGCGGCGCTGACGGCCGATCGCTTCGGCCGCCACAACGTTGCCGCGATCTTCGGCTGGATCTTCTTCGCCCACCAACTCGGCGCCGCCGCCGCCGCCTACCTCGGCGGGGTGCTGCGGGAGGCGGTCGGCGATTACCAGGTCGCCTTCCTCGCCGCCGGGGCGCTGGCCGTGGTCGGCGCCCTCATGGCGCTGCGGATCAGTCCGTCGCCGGGCGACACCCCTCGGTTCGTGGGTGCGCCCGCGTGACCCGACACCGCGAATCGCGGAGGGCAGCGACGGATATGGACGACCGCGCCGCGCCGGATCTGGGTGATGACCCGACCGCCGGGCGCGTCGGCGACTTCATGATCGGGACGCCGGAGGAGCACCGGCGGCGACGGTGGCACTACCGGTGGCTGATCGTGGGGCGGTTGACCGGGCCGCTGGTCGCTTTTTTGGTGACGCTTGTCGTCGGCACAGCCGGGTACATGCTGATCGAGGGTTGGTCGCTCAACGACGCCTTCTATATGGTGGCGATGACGGTGACCACCGTCGGCTTCGGGGAGGTCCGCCCGCTCTCGACGGTGGGGCGGCTCTTCACCGTCGGGCTGATCTTTACCGGGGTGATGCTGGTCTGGTACACGATGAGCCTGCTCGTGGCCACGATCGTCGAGAGCAGCGTGCGGCAGCGATGGGGGAGGAGGCGCATGGACCAGCGGATCCGGCGGACGGCCGGTCACGTGATCGTCTGCGGCTACGGCCGCGTCGGCCGGCAGGCGGTCGAGGAACTGCGGCGCAATGAGCAGGAGATCGTCGTCATCGACACCGACCCGACCGCGCTCGGCGAGGCGGCGGCCGATGGCTTCGCGGTGATCGAGGGCGACGCCGCCGAGGATGAGACGCTGCACGAGGCCGGGATCGACCGCGCGGTCGGGTTGATCTCGACCGTGGCCACCGACGCCGGTAACGTCTTCGTCACCCTCTCGGCCCGCGCGCTGCGTCCTGATCTGGCGATCGTGGCCCGCGCTGAGGACGAGGACGCCGTGCGGAAACTGCGACGCGCTGGGGCCAACCAGGTGGTCTCGCCCTACGCGATGGGTGGGCGGCAGATGGCCCAACTCGCCGTCCGCCCCTCGGCGGTCGACTTCGTGGAGACCCTGCTGCGCGGCGCCGACGGAGAGCTGCTGCTTGAGGATATCCGGGTCGCGGACGGCGCCGCGGTCGTCGAACGCACCGTTGGCGAACTGCGACGGACCCATGCCGACATCATGCTGCTCGCGGTCCAGCGCGACGGCCGCTCGTTGCTGCCGCCGCCCGCTGATTTACGCCTGCGCCCCGGCGACGTGCTGGCCGCCGTCGGCCGCGAGCGGGACCTGACCCCGCTGGAGCGGGCTTGTGCCTCGCCCGCCAAAGTCGCTGGAGGAGGTGAGGAGGTCGAGCATTGACGCGCGACCAGCCTCGATTGTTAAATCTCGCGCCGGGGTATTGACAATTCGGCACAATGTCCGTACAGTGAACCTACGCTCAACGGAGACGGGGTCACACCCGGAGCCATTTGAGTTACGGACGCCGAGGGGGGACGCGCGCAAGCGTGAAACTCGTCGGCGTTCGGCTTTTAATGGAGCGCGGAGGACTGAGGGCTGATACGGAATCCGGCTGAAAGCTGGTGGAAAAGCCTCCACCCTGGCGCTATCGCGCCACATGCTCCCGACCTCCCTCGACCCGAGAGAGGAGTATCCCCCAAGTCTGGGAGAGGGGAACGCTCTCCCACACGTATCGAGAACGAGGTTGGGGCGTTGTGCCACGTATTACCCGGATTCCATATGAGTGAGGACTGAGTTGGGGGGAGCGGGCTCGTAAGCTGTCCTCCGAGGGTTAGTTTCCGGGGGAACTTGCGTTTCGGATATGGCTGTGCACGAACGGTTGGTAAACCGTCGGGTATACTCGTCTCCTTCGCGGGGAGAGCAGGGTGATGATCAACTTGACGTCGAAACCAACGGGCATTCAGGATCGCATCGTTGTCGATCCCGAGATCATGGGTGGGCGGCCGGTGGTCAAAGGCACGCGGATTCCGGTTTCGCTCATCCTTAACCTGATCGGGCACGGCTACACGCTGTGCCGGGTCAAGGAAGCCTATCCAAACTTGACCGACGAGGACGTGCGGGCGGCGATCCTTTACGCTGAGGCGAGCCTGTACCATGCGGAGTTGGATGATCTCGACGCCCGACGATGACGGCGTTTCTGCTCGATGCCAACCTCTCGCCGGAGACCGCTAGATTCCTCACCGCGACGCTCGATCTTGATGTTTCGGACCTCATCAGTCGGAAACTGGGGCACCTGTCCGATATCGAGGTCGTTGCGTTGGCCCGGCGCGAGGAGCGCGTGATCATCACCTTCGATTTTCATATCGCCGAGATGTACCGCCACCACGAACTTGGCCGGTTTGGTGTCATCCGTTTGCGCTTGACCAACCAAACCGTGGAGGCGGTTAACGCGGTCCTTGCCCGGTTCTTCCGCGACGAATCCGCGTCCATTCCGTTAGATAACTCTCTGGTCGTCGTTGACGAACGGCGTGTGCGGGTCGTCACAGCCCCGAATGTATGACGCACGCGCCAGGTTCGACACATGGGCGATGAGCCGGCAGCGTTCTTCAGGCGGTGTCCGGGGTGGGGAGCCAGCCGGTTTGGATGAGGATCTCGCGGGCGATGGTGGGGGGTGGTTTGCCGTCGGTGTCGATCAGCAGGTCTTCGACGTGCTCGCGGGCGAAGAGAGCGGCGAGTTCGACTGCCCGGTGTTGGTGC
>JACDBO010000404.1 GCA_013694885.1 Chloroflexia bacterium
TGCGGTGGGTGATGCCGTGGTGGTGCGCAATGTCCATCCAACCGGACATACGCGGGTTCCACGATACGTGCGCGGAAAGCGGGGAGCTATTCACCTCGTGCATGGACCGGAGATCTTCGCGGACACCAACGCGCACGGGCTTGGTGAACACCCGCAAGTGGTCTACAACGTCCGCTTCGATGCCCGCGAGCTATGGGGCGCCTCCGCGGAGCCGCGCCAGACACTTTCCATCGACCTGTGGGAAAGCTACCTGGACGCCGCCCCGGATTGAGGCCGGGGCCAGGAGGGCACCGACCCAGCGCGCACCGGCGCCGAAAGGAGGAGGGCAATGAGCTACGATCCGGAGCAGGAGCCCTACGTGGCGCTGCGGACCAAGGCGCTGGAGTCGCTCTTGATCGAGAAAGGGCTGCTCTCGGCCGAGGCTGTCGATGCCCAGATTCGTCGGTATGAGCAGGATATTGGACCGCTGGCGGGCGCCAGGGTCGTCGCCCGCGCCTGGGTCGACGCCGCGTACCGGCAGCGGCTTTTGGAGGATGGCGGCGCCGCGATCGCCGAGCTTGGTCACCCAACGGGGACGCCGCTCATCGTCGTCGAGAACACACCAGCGGTCCACAACCTCGTGGTTTGCACGCTGTGCTCCTGCTATCCCTGGATGATCCTCGGTCTGCCGCCGACCTGGTACAAAAGCTTTGCCTACCGTTCGCGCGCCGTCATCGAGCCGCGCGCGGTGCTGCGCGAGTTTGGGCTGGCACTCGATGAGGCGGTGACGGTGCAGGTCTGGGACAGCAGCGCCGATCAGCGCTACATGGTGCTCCCGGAACGACCGGCCGGCACCGAGGACCTGACCGAGGAGGAGCTCGCCGCGCTGGTCAGCCGTGACGCCATGATCGGCGTCGCCAAGGTCGCCGCACCGCTGGCGGCGCCCGGACCGGCCGTGAATTGACCGGTCTGACTGGTCCCACCAGCACCGCGAGGAGCGACGATGTCCGACGAGCGCATCGAGAGCCTCAGCGACGATCTGGCCGTACCGCGCAGGAACGGCGAACTCACCTTCGGGGCTCCCTGGGAAGGGCGCGTCTTCGGCATGGCCTTGGCGTTGAGGGACAACGGCCTCTACGCCTGGGATGACTTCCGCGCCCGTCTCGTCGCCGAGATCGCGGCGGCCGAGGAGTACGGAGACAGCTCGGACTACTACGAGCGTTGGCTCGCCTCGTTCGAGCGCCTGCTGCTGGAGACGGGCACCGTCACCGCCGGCGAGCTGGATGCGCGTACCGCCGAGCACGCCGCGGGGCTCTTTGATGAGCACGAGCATTACGAGACGACCGCGGACGCCATCGACAGCCTGACGCGCTCGCCCCATACGTCCACGGCCCGGAACATCGTCTGGCGGGCCGATGGCGAAGCGATCAACGTCTTCCGGCGACCGGGGCAGCTCTTCGTCTGCGCGATGGGTTGCTGCTGCGGGCATACCGAGCGCGGTCATGCGCCGGTATCGGTCGATCTGTATCACCGGGAATGGGCACGTCGCCGCATCCGGCACAAGGTCCATCTCTCGATCGGCGGCTGTCTCGGTCCGTGCGCGCTGTCGAACGTGGCGCTGCTCCTCTTCGCCGGCCATCAGGTCTGGTTCCACTCGATCGCCGGCGACGAGCAGGTGGTCGCGATCTACGACTATGTCGAAGCAATGGTCCGCGCCGATCGCTATCTCCCACCACCACCCGCGCTCGCGCCGCACGTCTTCGACGTCTTCGACTGGCCCGAGCCGCCGACCGCGGTGTCGACCTCCCGCGAACCGCACGCCGCCGCGGCGCCCGCCGGCTGAACGGGCGGTGCCCTACGACGTTGGGTCAAATGATCCGTAACTCCTGGAACATCGTCACTCCGAGCCGCGAATGTTCGCCAGTCGCCGTCGGTCGAGCGCGGCCCTAACCCGCGCCGGCGTGAACGGCAGGGTGCGGAGGCGGGCGCCCGTGGCGGCGTGGACGGCGTTGGCGATGGCGGCGGCGACGACGCAGATGGCGGGCTCGCCGGCTCCCCAGGGCGGCTCGTCGG
>JACDBO010000284.1 GCA_013694885.1 Chloroflexia bacterium
ACCGGGCGGTTCACTGACTTCGTCCCACTTCCTCTTCGGCAAGCCGACGGCGGCCGCGACGGAATCACGCGCGGGTCGGAGCGGGCGCTGGTGTACCAGGTGAAGTGGTCGGTCAACGGCAAGGAGAAGAATCCGGTCGAGTGGCTCGACAAAGCCGTGACCGGTGAGTCGGAGAAGCTGAAGCGCCTGGCGAAAGCCGGCTTTCGCCGCTATGTGCTGGTGACGAACATCCCCAGCACCGGCAAGTTCGGCACCGGCTCGTTCGACGCCCTCAACACCCGCCTCGACGAGCACGCCAAAGAGTACGGGTTCGAGCAGATGACCTGCCTGTGGCGTGAGGCGGTCGACGGGATGGTTGACAACGCCGATGACGACCTGCTCTGGAAGTACGCCGACATGCTCGCCGGCTGGGAGCTCGTGCGCTATCTGGTCGCCGAGGATCGGGCCGACCGCCAGGACGTCGGCCTGAGGAAGCTCGTCCGCAAGGTCGCCGCCGTGCAGTGGGACGAAGACGAGCGGGTGAAGTTCAGCCAGGTCGACATCGACCGGGAAAAGGTCGCCGACCTGTTCATCGACGTGAACGCCGACCGGCTGACTGTTCGCGATCACCGCCACCCGGACGTCTTCACGCGCGACTCGCTCGGCGGTGCCGCCGACTACCTTCTGAAGCTTGACGACACCTCGGTAGGGCGTTGGTGCGCGCTGGTTCGCGGGGCGCCGGGCCAGGGCAAGTCGACCCTCTCGCAGTACATCTCCCAGGCTCACCGCAGCGCCTTCGTCCCGGCCAACCTGCGGCCATCCAACCTGCCCCCGGTCGAACGGCCGCTGTTCCCGATTCGGGTCGACCTCAGCGACTACGCGCGCTGGATCAGCGGCTACGACGTGTTCGACAACGAGACGGAGTCCTCGAAGAAGACCAAGAAGAGACTAGCTGCGGAGGCGACCATCGAGTGCTTCCTGGCCGACGTGATGTCCCACGCCAGCGGCGGCTCGACTGTCGGCTCCGACACTGTGCAGGACCTGTTCTCACTCGTTCCGAGCATCGTTGTGCTCGACGGTCTCGACGAGGTCGGGAAACCGTCGATGCGCAAGACGGTGGTCAGCGAGATCGACCGCTTCGCCCGGCGCAACCGTGCCTACGAGGTCCCTCCGCGCATCATCGTCACCACCCGGCCCAGCACCAACGAGCTCCCCGAACCTTCCGCCGACCAGTTCGACGTCCTCGTGCTGAGCCCGCTGACCACCCGCCAGCGCGGGGAGTACATGCGCAAGTGGAGCGCGGTGCGTGGCATCACCGGCGCCGCGGGCCGCGCACTGCGGACCACCTACCGGGCTAAGATCGCCGAACCGTACCTCGACGAGCTCGCGGGGAACCCGATGCAGCTCACCATCCTGCTCGACCTCCTGCACAAGCGCGGCGAGGCCACCCCGACCCAGCGGACCGCGCTCTACGACTCCTACGTCGACTTGCTCCTGGCACGCGAAGCGAACAAGCACCCCGAGTCGGTCCGCAAGCACCAAACGGAACTCCGCGAGATCATTCCGTTCCTGGGATGGCACCTGCACGCACACACCGAAGCCGACCGGGTCAACGCTCGCATGACGGTCGCCGACCTCAAGGCCACCATCCGGCACTTCCAACAGACCTACGGCAACCCCGAGTCCGTCGTCGATGAGCTGTTCGAGGCGGCCAGCGACCGGCTGTGGGCCCTGGCCAGCAAGATTGAGGGCACCTACGAGTTCGAGGTGCTCTCGCTGCGAGAGTACTTCGCAGCGAGGTTCCTGTACCGGTTCGCCGGCGAGGAGACCAAGGGCTTCGACCGGGTGGAGGTACTCCGCGAGCTTCTCCGCCGCCCGTACTGGCTCAACACCGCCCGGTTCTACGGCGGCAACGCGGAAGTCAGCGACCTGTCCGTGCTGGTCGACGGCATCGTCGAGGAACTCAGCGACGACGCACCCCCGCACGCGGTCATCGCGGGCTGGACCCTGCTCACCGACGGCGTCTTCGCCAACCGCCCGCGCTACGCCCGCGAGGTCCTGGAGAGTCTCTGCGCGGACCCGCACCTGCAGACCTTGATCAACGCCCTCAACCGCGGCGAGATCTCACCGCTCCCGGCTCTCCCGACCCCCGTGGGCGGCGGCGCCGACCCCACGTGGACCAGGCTCACCGACCTCCTGGCCGCCGACCCAGGACACCCCGCTACCCAGCTGCGAGTCCAGGTCCTCCGTGACCTTCTAAACCAGAAGCGGAACTTCGCCTCCTGGTGGACCGGGCACATCATCAACGCCGTCAACGACGTCAACGCCGTCGACCAGTGGCTGGAGATGGCCGCGGTGTGCGAGGCCGCGGCCGGCCAGATGATCGACCTCTGCGGCGTCGACCTGTCACGTCCGCTGGTTGCCCAGAGGATCCTGGACACAGGGCTGGTTCCTCCCGCCGGGGGCGACTTCGTGCGGGCTCTACTCCAAGCCGTTTACGACGGCCTGTGCCCGAACGTTCACTCGGTGCGCTCACTGCCGGCCCAGGTTGCGGTGGCCTTCGCGCCGGAGGACCACTTCACCGAGTCGAAGACCGGTTTCCCCGAGACCAGCGAGGAGTCGCGGCGCCGACGCCAGGAAGCGCTCAAGCACCTGCGCCGCGACCGTCCCGAGCTCGCCGATGCCGCCAAGCACCGCCGATTCGCCCAAGGCCAGAAGGGCAGCACCTTCCCCTGGGCCAACACCGCGACCGCGCTGTTCGAGGAGGTAGGACCCTGCTGGCTGGCCTCCCAGATCGCCCTGCTGGGGGCGGCATCGCCGATGAACCTGGGTCTCAAACGGCAACCGGACAGGAACGCGTTCGGCTTCGAGAGCCACCCGGCCGCCCTTCTGGACCAGATCCGCGGCAACGCCGGCGCGGCCGAGTGGTGGCATGCTCAGCACTCGGCCCTCCGCGGCGACTCGGCGCTGTCCGACGCTGAACGAGATGCAGCCACCGCCGAGTGGTGCCTGGCCCTGTGGTGCGTCGCACAGCCTGACGTGGTGGTGGAGCTCTTCGACCTCTGGGTACACACACTTGCCGAGCTGCCCGAGCACCGCCGGCGCCCGGTCATCGAC
>JACDBO010000295.1 GCA_013694885.1 Chloroflexia bacterium
CCCGTCACCGTCTTCGGCTCCGGAGTCCGCAACGCGTACGACCTGGTCTGGCACAGCAACGGGCGTCTCTACGTTCCCACCAATGGGAGTGCCGCGGGTGGCAACACGCCCGGCTCACCGAGCGGCGTCACGCCGAGCGTGCCACCCATGGTCAACGTGGGGACGCAGAACGACTTCCTGTTTACGGTGACCGCCGGTGGGTACTACGGGCACCCGAACCCGCTCCTCGGCAACTACGCGCTGAATGGCGCGAACCCGACGAGTAGTGTCGACCGGGCGGAGGTCGTCGATCAGGTCGTGAACGGCCAGGTCGTCTACAACGGCTACCCGGTTGGCATCAGCGTCGATCCGGACTACAGGTTCTTCGCATGGGATTTCAGTCGGAACCGCTCGCCGAACGGCGTCATCGAGTACAAGAGCGCCACCTTCGGCGGCATCCTCCAGAACAAGATCCTCGTCGTCGAGTACAGCGGCGGAGATCGGATCCTGGTGCTCACGCCGGATAGCAGCGGCAACATCGTCAGCGCGGAAGTGCTCGGCGTCGCCGGCGGCCTCGCTAACCCGCTCGACCTAATTGAGGATCCGAGCAACGGCAACATCTATGTGGCAGAGCTGGTCAGTTTCACCAGCACCGGTGCAACCAGCAGCATCTCGGTCCTGAAACCAGAGAACTAGAACTCACGGCCGGGAGGCGGTGGAAAGGGTCAACAATCATGCGTGCGAGCCGTTCGCTGTTCATCTTCATCGTCTGTGCCGTTGTGGCTGTCGTAGTTGGCTCGGCTCTGGTCCGGGTTCGAGCGAATGATGGAGAGGACGCCGCTGCGCTGCGCCTGACCGTCGACAGTCTGCCCGAGGTGCCCGCTGCCGTTGAGCTTTCACGGATGACGCTCGCACCGGGAGCTGGGCGAGAGATGCTGGTGCCCGGGCCGGAGTTGTACGCGGTCGAATCCGGCACGCTGGGAATTCGCGTCGATGGTCCGGCCTTCCTCACTCGGGCGCCGACCAATGATGAGGCAGCTCGCAGGGAGGAGATGGAGCCGGGCGTCGATTACGTGCTCCGGCCAGGTGACCAGGCGCTCGTGCTCGTCAGGGTGGGACACCATCTCGTCAATGACGGCCTCGATCCCGTCAAATTTCTCAACGTGGTGATCTTCACTAGCTCCTCCGTCGTACCATCGTGGCTGCCGGACGCTGAGCTGCCGTCAGGATTCGCCGAGACTCCCCTTGCGACTGAAATCGTCGGGGAGTTGGGTGTTCTACCCGTCGGAGCAGCCGAAATCGTGGTGCAACGGGCGACCGTCGCGCCGGACAAGAATGTCCCACAGGCAATGACGGAGGGATTTGCGCTGATCGTGGTTGAAGAGGGCGAGCTGTCGGTCTCGACGTCTGACGAAGCGCCCACCACCCATCTCAGAGGCGAGGTCGTCCGCGCTACGCCGGAAAACCCAGTCAAGGCGTGGAACGCCGCTGAGGGGTCGCTCAAGATCACCTCGCTGATAATTTCACCGGCCGAAACGAAGCGCAACCGCTGACGAAGCTGCTCGCAGGAGGCATCGACGAGAACGAGCTCAAGGTGGATCGACTCGGCCTCCGGTTGGGAAACTACTAGCCTCGTGGTCTCGCGGCGAGGCAGGACTCATGGTTTGCATGGCTAGAACGGGCGGATTCAGGTTGCCGGTTGTCAAAGCCCAGAGCCGGATGTGGCTGAGTAGTCGCGCTCGGCTGCTAGGTGAAAATTCTCAACCGAAACTACCGCATTTGGGGGATTCGCGCATGAGCACCCTTCCCTAATATGGAATTGACCGCTGCCGCAAAGCGGTTCCGACATTAGCGCATGAGGAAACTCCAAATTCCCGGCGAAGGGAGGCGCATAGCGCCGGAGAGTACCTCCACACAGAAGGGACAATAGGGACAATAATGAGCACCTCGAATCAGAACTCGCTTGGTGATCCAGCCGGTCAGGTCACGGTGTCAGCCCACCGCTTGACCACATCGATGACCCGTCGCGAAGGATTGCGCAAAGCAGCCTATATTGCTCCGGCCGTCGTCGGGCTCCAGATCGCCGTTCCGAACGTCGCGCTGGGCCGCTCAGGTAAAAAAGGCGGGTCGAAAGATCCAAGCAAGGGCGAGGGCAAGTCCAAGGGCAAAAAGTAGGGCATCCGCCCGTCCTCGAGTGTGGAAGATGCACCAAATAACCGTGTCCTCGCCACGCAGCGTGATGGTATCTGAACAAGCAAGGCCGCCGCGGGTGGCGTACGAACTCTTTGGCCATGTGGCGTCGTCTGATTTGTGGCTCCCGTTGCCGATTTCGAGGCGACGTCCCTCGGTCCAGGTTGTGCTCGGGTCCGTCATCGAAACCGGCGAGCTCATCTGGCGGGAGCCGTCCCCATCATCGTTTGCCTGCTTCAAAGATGACGGAGCGGTCATCGTGTCGTGGCCTGAGGTGAGGTTTCGCGTCGGCTTCGACCGAGTGGTCGTGGACACCAACGATGATGAGAGTGCGGCGGACCTCTTGGTTCCAGCCGTCTGGTCGGTGCTTCTAGCGCTGCGCGGTCAAGAAGCACTGCATGGCTGTGCCGTGGAACAGAGTGGCCGTGCGCTCGCCATCTTGGGCGATTCCGGCGCTGGGAAGAGTACGGTGGGCCACATGCTCATCAAGCGGGGTTGGCGTGTGGTCACCGATGATCTGCTCACTGTCGATGCTGAAGGCGATGTCCAGCCTGGTCCCCCGTTCTTGCGGCTGAATCCGAATCAACGACGGCAGCAGGTGCAAACACTGGACACCGGCGGCAAGGTCCGCATGTACGGTCCCACTTGTACTCGACGGGTCCCGTTAGGAGCGCTGATCGTGTTGGCGCCGGAGTACCGCCGCCCGCGTCGACTCACCGGCATGGCTGCGGCGAGCGCACTGTTGACCCAAAATTACAATCCGCTGCCGATCCATTCCGACCACGCGCGACGGCGCTTCGACATGGCCGTCGACCTCGCCGGGCGCGTGCCGGTCTACGGTGCCCCGCCGCGGTCACTAACGGCTGTGGCGCTGGACCAGCTCATCTCCGAGGCGTTTACATGAGCGTTCGAGTCCCATCCCACATCCATTTCCGCCCAGTTCACGATGAGGTCGTGCTCCTCGATACCAGGACAGGCTCCTATCGCGGCCTCAACCCGAGCGCCACCGTCATCTGGCTGAGTCTGGCCGATGGAGCCGATGAGCGCACCGCGGTCAGCGCGGTTCTCGATCGATTCGATGTGTCGTCCGAGCAGGCCCAAGCCGATCTTGACATCCTTGTCCAGCAGCTCGTCGCTGATGGTCTGCTGGAACGGGGCGACGGATGAGCCTTTGGGAAGCGGTTGATTACCTGATCGATCGCGCCGAGGAACCGGGTGACCTGGAGGCCCACGGGCTGCAGGTGCTCGCGGCTCGGCGTTGGCGTGCGACTGGACGCCTAGTGCCACCGGAGTTTCTCGCGGCCGAACAAATGTCGGCAATGGTGGCGCTCGCCATCCCCGTAGAGCTGGCGCGGGTTCGTAGCATCCTGGCTGCGCCTATCGTCGTTCTCAAGGGACCGGAGATCGCGGCTCGTTACCCAGACTCGGTGCTCCGGCCAGTCGGCGATCTCGACCTGCTCGTCCCTGACGCAGACAGCGCTCAACGAGGCTTGCTGGCTGCGGGCTATGAGCTGAACGACGCTCTCGAGTACCGCTCACTACACCACCAGCCGGCTCTACGGTGGCCGGGTTCTCCACTCCCGATCGAGCTGCACTGCACACTCAATGCTCCTGCCTGGGTGGCTGTGCCTCCTGTGAGCAATCTCATTACAGCGGCGGTGAAGAGCGCCACTGGCATTGCCGGTATCCTTGCCCTGTCACCTCAGGACCACGCCCTGGCGGTGTCCGCACACGCATGGAAGCATGGTCCCTTCTCTCGGTTCCTGGATTTGCTCGATGTGGCGGTGCTGTCGGAGGGCATGGACAGAGCAAGCCTCGCTGCCCATGCTCAGCGCTGGCATATGCACCGCCTCTGGTCGGCAACGATCGCTGCAACCGATGCGCTTTCCAGCGGGCAGTCAGTTCCGTGGTGGACTCGCCAGGTTTGGGCACGGCACCTTGGTGCTCCCAGAGAGCGCACGGTGAGCGAGGCGTACCTAATGCGCTGGTTAAGCGGGTGCTGGGCATCGAGCCTGTCGGAGGTGCCCGGCGCGGTCGGTTGGTTCATTTGGCGAGACGTGAGGCCGCGTGAAGGCGAGCATTGGCTGACGAAGCTGGCGCGGATCGTGGACACGAGCCGCTATGCGCTCCGGCCGCTCTCAGCACGCCGTGATCACGGCTAGTACGACAACCGCACATTGGAGTAGTACTTATATTAGCTCCGGCGGCTCGGTGGAGAGCGCGACGAACGCCCCCTTCTTGCGACGAAGGCTGGAGCGGGCCGCTCCTCGAACCACGTCTCCCGCTCCCGTCACCGAGGTCCCTCGGTGACGAGGAACTCCCCGCCCACGTACGTCGGAGGGCGGCCGGAGCGGCAGGGCTCCCGCGGCCCGTCCGGGACGTGGGCCTTGAAGCGCGTGAGCCACCACCGTACCGTACGATGAGCGACGCCGAGGTTGCCGAGGTCGCCGGTGATCGCCAGCCTTGGCGGGCCGCCCAGCAAATGCGGGCTCGGTCATGCAGGCGGACCTCGGTCTAGCGGCCCTGGGCCAGGCGCGACAAGGCGGCCTCGACGTCGCTCAACGTGCGCATCGTCAGGCACTTGGGTACGGGGCACCTGCGTCGGTGACCCCGTATCATGCCGGCATTTGCCGAATGCACCACCTAGCTCCGTGCAGGGCTGAGGTGGTCGGCCGGGATGATTTGCTTGGCGATGTCCGCCGCCGCGTAGCTGAGCCTGATGACCGACGAGCCCGTTCCCTCGTAGTACTCCAACGTGATGGGATACCAGGTATCGGCGAGCAGCGTCGTTGTCCCGCTATGCTCGGTCGTGGAATGGTTGTACCAATGGTTAATGAGCCGCTGGTCGTTGACCCACAGCCGGACGCCGTCGTTGCTCGTCGTGAAGAAGGTGTAGGTCCCCGTCACGTCGGCGCGCACTTGCCCGGTCCACCGCACCGAGAAGCTGTCTGCTGCCAGTAGAGTGTCCGGCGAGCCGCGCCCCCAATCGAAGTCGATCGTCGGGTCGACCCGGGTCAGCTTGGACGCGGTCAGGTCTTGGTTGTCGAAGTACTCGCCGCTCAACCCACCCGCCGTCTCAGGCGGGGTAGCCGTTGCTGTGGACGTCGCAGTCGGAACTGATGAGGACGTCGCCGTGGCGGTCGCGGTGGACGTCGCCGTCTGCGTCGCGGTGGCGGTCGCGGTCGGCGTTACGCCCGGGCAAGTTCCGGTCGTCACCTCGAAGCGCTCCAACAGGATGGCTGGCGATCCGTCGCCGCGCACGCCGTAGGTTTCCACCCGGATAGAGCCCGCGGCGGAGACGATGAGTCTGGCGAAGCAGTGCGTCGTGTTGTTCCGATACGCAGTCCAGTGCGGTGGTGGATTGGTCCGGAACTGAGAGAAGCCCTTGTTGATGTTGCTGAGCTTGCCACCCGGGCTCACCTTTACCCAGGTCACTCCGTCGCTCTGCATGTAGCAGGTCGCCGAGGAGGAGGTCGGCGTGTCCGTGTTACCGATGTCGGTGAGCGGATACGTCCGCTCAAAGGCCTGATCGTGTGCGCAGAGGGCCAGCTTCACACCGTGGCGCTCGAAGAGTGGGCCGAGCTGATCGCGCAAGATGAGATTGGAGGGATGATTCGACCCATCGGCGAAGGGCGTGACATGGAAGTAGGGAACAATCCAGCGCTGTCCGGCGGCCCTTGCGGCCAGGATATCTTGTTCGATCCACTGGAGCTGACCGCTGGTGACACCACTCGAGTTGTTGACGGCGAGGATCGAGATGAAGTGGACATCGCCCACGTCGAAAGAGTAGTTCCGCCGGCTATCGTAGCCAGTCGGCGTGGGGAAGCGCGCCGCCCAGGCACTGCGTCCCTCCTGGACCTCGTGGTTCCCGTAGGTCGGCATCATGACCGAGTTTCCGGCTATTGGCTGCATTTGGTTGAACCAGGCATCGATGGAGTTGTCGAGGGTGCCGTAGCGTTTGTCGGTGTCGTAGTAGGCGTAATCGCCGCCAGGCAGTACGATTAAGGGATTCATGGCGGCAATCTCGTTGACGATCTGCTGCGTCCCTGTCGTGAGGCCATCCGTTCGACCCACGAGCCCGGTATCAGCGAGGTAGATAGCATCAAAGTCGGCCGGCCCACGTCGCGGAGCCGTGCGGGCGACGTACGCTTGGCTCCAATCATCGTTGTCACCGCGCACTCGGTACTCATACGCAGTGGCCGGGGAGAGCCCGGTCAGCGTGACTTCATGCAAGGTCCCGGTCCGTTCCCGAGGGCCGCAGCGTTCCGGTCACGCGTCCCCATTGGGCCGCTCCAGCGGGCCGATAGTCGACCTCTGACGGCGTGGCGGTGGAGGCAGTTCGCCAGACTACCGTCAGCGTGGTGGACGTGTCAGCAACCCAGGCCAAGTGGACTTGGTCGGGTCCCGCGCCGCTCGGAGGCGTCGAAGTCGCTGTCGGTGTTGTCTCAGCGGTCGCGGTCGGCGTCGCCGTTGTGGTAGGGGTCGGCGTGGTGGGGGACGCCCCGTCCGAACTCAGGTGATCGGCCGGGATGACCTGCTTGGTCGTGCTCGGCGAGGCATACGCGAGGCGAATCGTCGCCGATCCACTCCCCTCGTAGTACTCCAACCGAATCGGATACCACTGACCCGCTTGCAGGGCGATCTGGCCGCTATGCTCGGTAGTGGAATGGTTGTACCAGTGGTTGATGAGCCGCTGGTCGTTGACCCACAGTCGAACGCCGTCGTTGCTCGTCGTGAAGAAGGTGTATGTCTCGCTTTGCTCGGCGCGCACCAGGCCAGTCCAGCGAATCGAGAAGCTGTCCGCCGCAATCGCCGGATCGGGGGCGCCGCTGCCCCAGCTGAAGTCGATCGTGGGGTCGATGCGCGTCAGCTTCAGGCTGGTCAGATCCTGGTTGTCGAAGTACTCGCCTGACAAGCCACCGGGCGCCGGCGTTGCCACTGCAACGGTCAATGCCTCGACTTCGGCATCCGACGCCTCCCGCCTGTTTGCCACCTCATCTCCACCCCCAGCGTTGCTTTGCTCCGAAATGGACGGCTCGGATGCCGTCGCGGTGGGAGACATCTCCTCGGTCGCCGTCGCCGTGGGCTCGGCAGCCCTGGCTTCGCCCGCGATGGTCAGATAGTCGCGCATGACGTAGCCGAGCTGCGCCAGGCAGATCACCGGCTGCCAGTTGCCCTTGGCCACCCCGGCAAGTTCGACTTCGCTCCCCTCGGGCAGCACCGTGAGAATCGGCGCCCCAATGCCAGGCGCAGTGCGGCACCGCACGCCTTCCCCATCAGTGTTCGTGACCGTCCCGAAGGTGCCGGTGCCGAGGTCACGGCTGACTTCAATGGGCGGCGAGTCCGGCGGGGTATCCGCCGGGGCCAATGAGTCGGTCGGAGCCGGATCCGACGCCGCAGTCGAACTATCCGTCGAATTGGCGATCGGTGCCTTCGTCGAGACCTCTTCTTGGGGAATGGGCGTCTCCACGATCACCGGTTCGAAGCGCGGATCGAGCGTGATTGGCGTGACGTCGACGTAGACCCCGTCGAAGGCGATGTCGATGGGTGCCCCGCGGGCGCCGCCGCCAAGTTGCATTGACGCCATCGGCGCCGAGCCCAGCCCCCACCGCTCGCTGAGGGCCGACTGGGGCTCGCCATTGAGCCACACCTCGACCAGCCCGGTGGGCACCGCGGCAT
>JACDBO010000309.1 GCA_013694885.1 Chloroflexia bacterium
GGCGTTCCCGGTCGTCGCGCTTTCCGCCAGCCAATCGCGTCCGTATTCCTGCGTCTGCGCTCAATGTGGCCTCCTGTTCGCACTGCCGATTCGTCACCGATGCCGATACGGCGCATCTCCACTGCCATCCGAACGCTCAGTGTACCAAGGACCACCCGCCGCGCATTCCCCCGGATGCCGTCCGCACGCGGGGAGCACTGGCACGGCCCGAGCGAGTCTGCGAACATTTGCGGTCGATGCGCGCACCTCGCTCCACCACGATCCCGATCCACTTCGTCGCCACGCGCCGGGCCGACGCCGCCGGCGCGCTTCTCGTCATCTTCATCACGCTCGTGGCGGTGGGACCGCTGCTGATCGGCGGAACCGTCGTCGGGCAGGACACGATCGCCTTCTTCGCGCCGATGTACGGCTTCCTAGGTGACCGGCTGCGGGCCGGCGAGGTTCCGGTCTGGAACCCCTACCAGTTCGCCGGGGCGCCGTTCCTCGCCGACCCGGAGTCCGGGTGGCTCTACTGGCCGGCGATGATCCTCTTCGCGCTTCTCCCCGTCGCCGCCGCCGTGCCGGTCTACCTGCTGGTTCACCTGCTGATCGCCGGACTCGCTACCTACACCTTCGGGCGGCTCTTCGGTCTCAACGTGACCGGGGCGGTGACCGCCGCCGCCGCCTACGAGCTCTCCGGGCTCGTCTATGGACGCTCGGTCTGCTGTCCGGCCTACGTGCAGGTCGCCGCCTGGCTTCCGGTAGCACTGGTAGCCACCGAACTCGCCCTGCGCACGCGCGAGTGGTCGCATCGCCTCGGCTGGTGCTGGCTGGGCGCCTTCGCGGTGAGCCAGATCATCGCCTCCTGGCTCGGTCAGGGCTCGTACTACGCTCTGCTCGTGATTGGGGGATTTGTACTTTACGGAGGACTCAGGACTCAGGATTCAGGACTCACGCTCAGACGCAGACTCATCGCGGAGCCGGCCAAACGTGCTTGGCTCGTCGGTGCACTCATCGTCGGGTTGGGCGTGGTGCTGGCGGCGGCGGCGATCCTGCCGCGGTTCGAGTTCCGGGCGGTGTCGACACTGGCCGAGGGCTACGGCGACGACCTGGCCTGGGCGGCGCGGCAGGGTGGCTGGGGACCCGGCGACCTGGATGACCGGCTCTTTGCACCCGGACTTACTTACGCCGGCGGCGCGGTGGCGATGCTCATCCTCGTCGCGGTCGCGCGGCTCCGCCAACGGACCGCCGTCCCTTTCTTTGCGTTGATGGCGCTGGGTACGTTGTTGCTGACGACGACGTGGGTGAACCCGCTCCAGATCCTCTTGTTTCTGCTCCTACCGGAGTTCGAGCAGTTGCACCGGCACTGGCCGGAGCGGGCGATGGTCGTCTTTTTCCTGGCACCAGCGATGCTGGCGGGGGTGGTGGTCAGCGAGTTCGCCGGGGTCCGCCGCATCGGGCGCCGCCTTGCCATGGCACTCGCCATCGGGCCGCTGGCGATGCTCGCCGCGCGCCTCCTCGGGGCGGAGTTTCACCCGCTGGCGATCGGCGGCGCGGCGCTCTCGGCGCTGATCGTCGCGTGGTCGCCAAAGTTCACGCACCGTTCTCGTCGCTTCCTACCAGCCGCGCTCGGTGCGATCCTGACGCTAGAGCTGCTCGCCGCTGGACTCTTGACCGCGCGTGACGGCCCCTACGGAGGCTTCCATCGCCTCGACCTTGCGGACTACTTCCAGGCCGGCGGCGCGGAAGCGTTCATCGCCGCTGACGGTACAGGTCAAACCTCGCGCTTTTTCGGATACGATCCGGAGTACCGCGAGATCGAGTCCCGGCATGGCCAGGTGACGTACTACCGGTACCACTTCGCCGAACCGGGCACGCGCGCCCTGCTCGTCAACAACCTAGGCACCGCCTTCGCCCTCGCCGACGTGCAGGGCTACAACCCGCTCCAGATGCAGCATTACGTCGACTTCATGGCCGAGCTGAACGGGGTCCAGCAGGAGTATCACGGCTCCTGGGTGCTGCCGACGGGTCTCGATTCGCCCCTCCTCGACCTCCTCGGGGTCCGCTACGTGATCGTCCCGGCGGTCACACCAACGGATCGGCCGGAGATCGAGCGCCTGGCGCGATCGTGGCCGGTCGTCTACCGCAACGCCGCTGTTCGCGTGCTGGAGAATCCAGACGCCTTTCCGCGCGCATGGCTCGTTCACGATGCCGTACCCGGCAACGCGGATACACTGGCGCGTAGCCTCGCCGATGGCTCGCTCGACCTTCGGACGACGGCCGTCGTCGATGGAGCGTCGCCGGAGATCGCAGCCGCCGCCGATCTCGCCTCGGAACGCGTGGGGGTGTCAAACGTCTCGCCAGAGTCGATCACGCTCCAGGTGACCGCAAGCGCACCGGCGTTGCTCGTGACGAGCGAGGTGGACTACCCGGCATGGCAGGCATACCTCGACGGCGAGCCGGTGTCGACGATCCGCGCCAACGTCGCCTTCCGCGCCGTGGCCGTGCCCGCCGGTCAGCACACCGTCACGTTCCGCTACGAATCGGACGCACTAACCACCGGACTCCTCATTAGTGGCGTGGGCTACATGGGCGCGTTGGCCACCTTGAGCGTACTGCTCGCACGACATGTTCGACGACGGCGAGCCACGGCATGAGCCGACTTGTGGCGCCGCTGTCCGGCCGGTGCGCCGATGGGCTCGCCCTCGCCGCGCTCATCGCCGGTATCCTCTTCAGCGCGCGCGACCTCCTCCTCGAACCGGTGCGCGCCGGGCAGGACGCGACGATTTTCTTCTGGCCCACCTTCGCCTTTCTCGGCGAGCGGCTTCGCGCCGGCGATATCCCCGGCTGGAACCCGCACCAATTCGGCGGCATCCCCTTCGCGGCCGACCCCGAATCCGGGTGGATGTATGCACCGGCAATGCTCGTCTTCACGCTCTTCCCGCTCGGCGCGGCAATCCGGCTCTACATGGCGCTGCACTTGCTGCTCGCCGGCATCGGCGCCTTCGCGTTGGGGCGCGCGCTCGGTTTCAATGCCACCGGCGCGCTCACGGCCGGCTGGGCGTTCGCCCTGAGCGGGCTCCTCAGCGACCGCTCCCGCTGCTGCTACGCCCATGTCCAGGTGGCAACGTGGATTCCGTGGGCGCTGCTCGGAGTCGAGATCGCGTTCCGAGCCAACGGACACCGCGCCCGCCTCGGTGGTTGGCTACTAACTGGAGTCGCCATCAGCCAGATGCTCGGCGGGTGGCTCGGCCAGGGCGCGTACTACGGTCTGCTCGTGGTCGCCTCGTTCGTTGTCTACCGGGCGATCGTGCCGCTGCCTCGGGGCTGGCAAGCAGCCATAGCACGCATCGACAAGCTCGCGCTGCACGGTCTCGTGCCATTCTTGATCGGTTTAGGTATCGCGGCGCCGGGCGTCCTGCCTCGCCTCGCGTACGAGAGCCGCTCCAACCTCGCCGGTGGCTACACCGGACTGGCGAGCGGGGCCGCCACGCTCGGCGGCTGGTCGCCCGGTTCCCAGTTCGAGTCGCTCCTCTCACCCTCCGGCTGGTACATCGGCGCTGCCGTGTTCGCGCTGGCGATCGTCGCGGTCGTGGCGTGTTGGCGGCGCTTCTCGGTTCCCTACTTCGGGACGCTGACGGCGACCACGTTCATCCTCGGTCTGGACGCCAGCACCCCGCTCCACCGCCTCTTCGCCCTGCTCCCTCGCTTCCAGGAGACCCACGACCACCTGCCGGAGCGGATCGCCCTGGCCCTGGCGATCGGCCCGGCGATGCTTGCCGGGGCGGCCGTCAGCGGACTCAGACGAGCATCGCCACAACGACTCTCCTCGGCCCCAGCCCTGGTGCTGGTCGTGTTTGGCCTGGCGACCATCTCCGGCCTCGACCTGCCGAGGCATGCCTGGATCGTGCTGCTGGTTACCGCTGCCGTGATCGTCATGTGGCCCGATTTCGATCATATGACCAGCACACGGCGAGACGGAGGACGTTTGGTGCCGATTGGGCTGGCCGTCATCGTGGCCTTCGATCTGGTGATGGCGACCGGCGCCAGCCTCCGCGCGGGTGACTTCGCGCGGGTGGAGTTGGCGAGCATCACCGAACCCAACGCGACCGCGCGCCAGATCGCCGGAGGTGAGGCAACGCCGCCGCCGCGCTTTTTCGGGTTCGATCCCTCGCTCGCGTTCGAGCTGCACGGCGAGCGGACACTCTACCGACACCTCTACCAAAATCCGCTGACGGCGCGGTTGCTGGTGAACAACCAGGCGACTCTGTGGGGACTCGCCGATGCGCAGGGGTACAACCCGTTGCAGCTGGCCCGCTACGCCGAACTCATGAACGCGCTCAACGGTGCGCCCCAGGAGTACCACGGCGCCTACGTGTTGCCATCCGGGCTCGACTCGCCGCTGCTCCCGTTGCTGGGAAGCGAGTACATCGTCGTGCCGCGCCACATCTCGCCGGACCAGCCCGCGCTCCAGCAATTGGCGCAAACCTTGCCTGAAGTCTGGGGCGACGACGAGGTGCGCATCCTGGGCAACGACGTCACGCTACCACGCGCCTGGATCGTCCACGACGCTGTCACCGCGCCCCGCCCGGAGCGGCTCGCGCTGATGTCGTCGGGCGCTATCGACTTCCGGCGAACCGTCGTCCTCGACCAACCGGCGCCGGTGCTGACCGCGCCGGCGGACATCAGTGCCGATCGCGCGGTCATCACCGCCTACGCACCCGACAGGCTGACAATCGAGACGTCGACCGGTTCGACCGGGATGCTGGTCCTGAGCGAGGTCTACGACGAGGGGTGGGAGGCGACTGTCGATGACGAGCCGGCCACGGTCCACGTCGCTAACCACGCCTTTCGAGGTGTCACGATCCCCGCCGGCACCCACACGATTCGACTCAGCTACACCCCACCCGGACTGCTGCCCGGTTTGGCGATCCTCGCCGCCACGGGAGTGTTGCTCACCTTCGCGCTCGTGCTGGCAGTCTGGCGCGACGGCGCGCGCTTTCGCGAACACGCCAACGCACTGGCGAGGGAATGAACGCGCGGCTCACCGACGGTCATTTCAAGCCGTAGCGAGAAATCTCTCGTTGAAGGGCGACTTTACTCATGTTGTGGGAAGGTCCCCGGAGACACGTTGAGAACGCTTGGTGTCCGTTCGGAGCGGCTACAATCAGGCCATGATTCATGAGGAAGCCGCCCCGCCAACCCTCGATGCCGAAAAACTCGCCGTCGTGCGCGAGGAACTCCTCGGCTGGTGGCATGCCAACCGGCGGGACCTGCCGTGGCGGCACACGCGCGATCCCTACCGGATTCTGGTCTCGGAGGTGATGCTCCAGCAGACGCAGGTCGACCGCGTCATTCCGTACTACGAGCGGTGGCTGGACCACTTCCCGACCGTCGAGGCGCTGGCCGCCGCCACGACCGCCGAGCTCATCCGGGCCTGGGCGGGACTCGGCTATAACCGTCGCGCTGTTAACCTACAGCGAACGGCGCGGCACGTCGTCGAGGTATGCGGCGGCGAGTTCCCGCGTGAGGTCGAGGCCTTGCGGCAACTGCCCGGGATCGGACCTTATACCGCTGGCGCGATCGCCTGCTTCGCGTTCGAGCTCGACACGGCATTCGTCGATACGAACATGCGGCGTGTGCTCCATCGGCTTTTCGTCGGCGTCGATGTGC
>JACDBO010000413.1 GCA_013694885.1 Chloroflexia bacterium
GGCATCATCCTGGCTGATGCGGAAGACGTGTTCAAACGGTTTGTGGAGCGGACAGGCATCCCGGTCATCTTTACGTTGCTCGGGCTTGGCTCGCTCTCCGAGTTCCATCCACAAGCGCTCGGTATGATGGGGATGCATGGGCACCGGCACGTCAATCGCGCGCTCGAGGAGTGCGACCTGCTGGTCAACATCGGCGCGCGGTTCGATGACCGGGCCACGGGCCGCCTCGATGGCTTCGCTCCCAATGCAAAAGTGATCCACGTCGATATCGACCCGGCGGAGATCGGGAAAAATGTCCCCGCTGACGTGCCAGTGGTCGGGGATGCACGCGAGGCGTTGACGCTGCTGGTGTCCGCTGTCGCCCACCGCGATCACAGCGAGTGGCGCGGCTGGATCGACGGTCAGCGCAACCGCGTCCTGGAAGCGGCGCTGGAGGACCGGCCCGCGTGGCCCGAGCCATACACGATTATCCGCGCCATCGCCGAGGCGACCGATGGTGAGGCGATCCTGACCACTGATGTCGGCCAACATCAAATGTGGGCGGCCCAGGTCTTCGGGTTCAAGCATGGCGACCGCTGGATCACTTCCGGCGGTCTCGGGACGATGGGGTACGGCCTGCCGTCGGCCATCGGCGCCAAAATAGGTCGGCCGGATCTAGAAGTCTGGGCGGTCATTGGTGACGGCGGCTTCCAGATGTCGTCCAACGAACTCGCGACGGCGGCCCAGGAGAGGTTGGACATCAACATCGCGATCATCAACAACGGGCATCTCGGGATGGTCCGCCAGTGGCAGGATCTGTTTCACGACAAAAACTACTCCGAGGTCGAGATCAGCGGGCCGGACTTCGTCAAGCTGGCGGAAGCCTACGGGTGTACCGGTATCCGCGTGCGGACCACCGAGGAGATCATGCCGGCCGTGCAGCGGGCGCGTTCGATTCCTGGTCCGGTGGTGATCGACTTCGTGGTTGATCCGGAAGCGAACGTCTACCCGATCGTGCCACCCGGTGCGAGTAACTCCGAGATGATGCACGAGGCTCAATGGCAACCGACCGCGGAGGATGTGTAGGCATGAGACACACGCACACATTGGTGGTGCTGGTCGAGGACCAACCGGGCGTGCTGAACCGGGTCGTCTCGTTATTGCGCCGGCGCTCCTTCAATATCGACTCGATCGCGGTGGGGCATTCGGAGCAGCCCGGGTTGTCGCGGATGACGCTCGTCGTCGCTGGCGAGGATGCCGAGGTCGAGCAGGTCGGCAAGCAACTCTACAAGCTCCTGGAAGTCGTGAAGGTGACCGACTTGCCGGAGGCAACATCGCTGACCCGCGAGATGGTGATGGTCAAGGTCGCGGCCAAGGCGCAGGCGCGGTCCGAAGTGCTCCAGGTCGCCCAAATCTTCGGTGCGCGGGTGCTGGATGCCACGCCGAGCACGCTGATGCTGGAGGCGACGGGCAATGAAGAGCAGATCGATTCGTTCCTGACGATGATGCGCACGTTCGGTATCCGCGAGTTGGTGCGCACCGGCAGGGTGGCGATGTCGCGCTCCGGCGTCAAGTCACAGGGGCGCATCGACCGCATCGCGGATGGCGCTTTCGCGGTAGCCGACTGAAACGACACGTCGTGAAGGGAGCGCCGAACGCGCTCCCTTCAACGTTTTACCGCTTTCGACTCAAACGATGTGGCCGGCCACAGCCGGCGGCAAGCAAGGAGCGATTGATGCCGGCGACGATTTACTACGAGAATGACGCGACCCTCGGTCCGCTGCAAGATAAAACGATCGCGGTCGTCGGGTATGGGAGCCAGGGGCATGCCCACGCGCTCAACCTCCGCGATTCTGGATTGAGTGTGGTGGTGGGCTTGCACGAGGGCAGCGCGAGCCGGGCGAAGGCCGAGGCCGATGGATTGCGAGTGTCGGCTGTCAGCGACGCGGCTGAGGAGGCCGACGTGCTGATGCTGCTGGTCCCGGATCACATTCAGAAAAAGATCTATGAGGAGCAGATTCGACCGAAACTGGGTCCGGGCAAGACGCTGATGTTCGCGCACGGCTTCAACATCCACTTTGGTCAGATCGAGCCGTCGGCAGAGATCGACGTCTCGATGATCGCGCCGAAGGCGCCGGGGCATCGGGTGCGTGAGCTCTTCGAGGAGGGAATCGGCGTACCGGCCCTGGTGGCAATCCATCAGGATGTCAGTGGCCGGGCCAAGGAGCTGGCGCTTGCCTATGCGCGCAGTCTTGGCTGTCTGAGTGCGGGTGTGCTTGAGACAACGTTCCAGGAGGAGACGGAGACCGATCTCTTCGGCGAGCAGGCGGTGCTCTGCGGCGGCGTCGCGGCGCTGATCACGGCCGGGTTCGAGACGCTAGTCGAAGCTGGCTACCAACCGGAGAGCGCCTACTTCGAGTGCCTGCACGAGCTCAAACTGATTGTGGATCTGATCTACGAGGGTGGCTTGAGTTATATGCGCTATTCCGTGAGCGACACGGCCGAGTATGGTGACTACTATGCCGGTCCGCGCGTCATCGATCCACGCGTCAAAGAGTCGATGGGCGCGCTCCTTGCACGTATCCAGGATGGGTCGTTTGCGCGGGAGTGGATTGCGGAGAATGAGGAAGGCCGCCAGCACTTCCTGGAAATGCGCAAGGCCGGACACGATCACGAGATCGAGCGGGTTGGCGGCCAACTTCGGGCGATGATGCCATGGCTCAAGAGCGGCAAAGCCGCCCGAGCCGATGCGAATGCCGCCCGCGCGAGGAGCTAGACGCGTCGCCCATTCCTCATCCGGGTCTTGTGTGTGGCGACTGACAGGCGAAAACGTAAGGAGTGGACATGAGTGATCGAGGGAGCGACGTAGGTGGGCGGGTAATCGTATTCGACACGACCCTGCGTGACGGCGAGCAGTCGCCGGGCGCGACCTTGAACGCTGAAGAAAAGCTCGAAGTTGCGGACGCGCTGGTTGCGCTCAAGGTGGACGTCATCGAAGCTGGTTTTCCCGCAGCGTCGCCCGGCGACTTCGAGGCGGTGCGGGCGATTGCCCGGCGTGCCAAGGGTGTGACCGTCGCTGGGCTTGCTCGCGCCAATGCGACCGATATCGAGCGAGCGGCGCAGGCGGTGCGCGGCGCGGACGATTCACGCATCCACACCTTCATCGCGACGTCGGACATCCACTTGAAGCACAAACTGCGTATGTCCCGCGCCCAAGTACTGGAACGCGTCAGCGAGATGGTGGCGCTCGCCAAGGGGTTCACGAGCAACGTCGAGTTCTCGGCGGAGGATGCGACCCGCTCGGATTGGGGATTTCTGGTCGACGTCTTTGGCCGTGCCATCGCCGCCGGGGCGACCACGCTCAACGTCCCCGACACGGTCGGCTACACGACGCCGGCTGAGTTCGTGGCCCTGATCGACAATTTGCGCGCGAAGGTTCCTGGAATCGAGCGGGCGGTGATCTCCGTTCACTGCCACGATGACCTGGGGATGGCGACCGCGAACACCCTGGCTGCCGTCGGCGCCGGTGCGCGGCAGGTCGAAGTCACGGTCAACGGGATCGGCGAGCGCGCCGGCAACACCTCTCTCGAAGAGGTGGTGATGGCGCTGGCAACGCGCGGCGAGCAGTTCGGCGGCGCAACCACGCGTATCGAAAAGACGAAGTTGGTACCGACGAGCCGGTTGGTCAGCGGGCTCACCGGACTCGCGGTGCAAGCGAACAAAGCGATCGTCGGCGTCAATGCGTTCGCCCACGAGGCGGGCATCCACCAGGACGGGATGCTCAAGGAGCGGACGACGTATGAGATCATGGATCCGACGGATGTCGGCTGGGAGGGCACCAGGCTTGTTCTCGGGAAGCACTCCGGCCGCGCGGGATTTCGGAACGCGCTTCAGGAATTGGGACTGCGGCTTGAAGCCGATCAGGTTGACAGTGTCTATCAGCGCTTCCTCGAATTGGCTGATCGGAAGAAACGGGTCACCGGTGCCGACATTGTGGCGCTCGTCTCCGATCAGATGGAGTCGGCCAGTACCACCTACCGCCTCGTGGGGTGGAATGCCAGCATCGGCAGTGGCGGCGCGGCGACCGCAAGCGTGGTGGTGGCGACCGACGACGGTGAGTTGAGTGGCGATGCAGAAGGTAACGGCCCGGTCAACGCGCTGTTTCAAGCGGTCGACGCCGCGGTTGGGGTTGAGAATGAGCTGGAGTATTACCACGTCGAGGCGGTGACGCCGGGACGGGACGCACAGGGTCAGGTCCACCTCCGCATCCGCGCCAGCGAGAAACTCTATTCGGGACACGGGCTGGCGACGGACGTGGTCGAGGCGAGCGCACGGGCGTATCTTGCGGCGCTCAGCCGCGTCGTCCAGAAGGACCCGGATACGGTGCTCATGGGTTCGTCGACCTCACGATGGACTTAGGTCAGCCGGTGACACGCGCGGAATGCATCGTCATTGGGAGTTGTGGAGAATGGACCAACCGAAGACCCTGGCTGAAAAACTGTGGGACCGACATGTCGTGCGGTCCGCGGATGGCGAGCCTGATCTCCTCTATATCGATCTGCATCTCGTACATGAAGTGACCTCGCCGCAAGCCTTCGAGGGGCTGCGGTTGGCGGGTCGGGGCGTGCGGCGGCCCGACCTGACGGTGGCCACCGCCGACCACAACGTGCCGACGATCCATATCGATCGGCCGATCGCGGATCCGGTGTCGGCAACGCAGGTGCGGATGCTGACCGAGAACTGCCGTGCGTTCGGAATTCAGCTCTATCCGATGGGCCACCCGGGCCAAGGCATAGTCCACATCATCGGCCCGGAACTGGGGTTGACGCAGCCGGGGATGACGATCGTCTGCGGTGACAGCCACACGTCCACGCATGGCGCCTTCGGGGCGCTGGCCTTCGGAATCGGCACGAGCGAGGTGGAACATGTGTTAGCCACCCAAACGCTCCCGCAGACCAAGCCGAGAACGATGGCGATCACGGTCGATGGGACGCTGGCCGACGGGGTGACGGCCAAGGATGTGATCCTCGCGATTATCGGCAAGATCGGCACAGGCGGCGGCATCGGCTCCATGGTCGAGTACCGCGGCACGGTGATTCGCGCCCTTTCGATGGAGGGCCGAATGACGATCTGCAACATGTCGATCGAGGCCGGCGCGCGGGCCGGAATGATTGCCCCGGATGCCACAACGTTTGCCTACATCGAAGGTAAGCCGCACGCACCGGTCGGTGCCGAATGGGAACGGGCTCTCGACGACTGGCGGACGTTGCCCACGGACGATGGTGCCGACTTCGACCATGAGGTGACGCTCGACGGCAACGCCATTGCGCCGCATGTGTCCTGGGGGACGAATCCTGGCCATGTGGTGCCTATCGACGCCGCGGTGCCGGACCCGGACGCGCTCGCGGACCAGCAGGCACGTGAGGTGGCGCTGCGGGCGCTCCACTACATGGACTTGCGGCCCGGCACTCCCATGCGGGAGATTCCGATCAACACGGTCTTCATCGGTTCATGCACGAACAGTCGGATCGAGGACCTCCGGGCCGCCGCGCGAATCGTCGATGGCCGTCAGGTCGCGGGCGGCGTGCGCGGCCTGGTTGTGCCGGGCTCCATGCGGGTCAAGGCACAGGCCGAGTCTGAAGGGCTGGATCAAATCTTTCTGGCCGCCGGGTTCGAATGGCGGGCGGCCGGATGCTCGATGTGCCTGGGAATGAATCCCGATCAACTGGCGGCCGGGGAGCGCTGTGCCTCCACCAGCAATCGCAACTTCGAGGGCCGGCAGGGCAAGGGCGGTCGAACCCACCTCGTGTCGCCACAGGTAGCGGCCGCGACAGCGGTGCTCGGAACCTTCGGGACACCGGCCGACTTGGCGTGATGCGAGGAGCACAGGGATGGAACCGATTCGGATCATTCACGGCACGGCGGTGCCACTCGACCGCTCCGATGTCGACACGGACCAGATCATCCCGGCGGTGTGGCTCAAGCGAGTCGAACGCACCGGCTTTGGCGCCGGACTTTTTTCAAGCTGGCGGGAGGCCGACCCGAACTTCGTGCTCGACCGTCCGGAATACCGTGGCGCGAGTGTCCTCATCGCCGGTCCGAATTTTGGCATTGGATCGTCTCGCGAACACGCCGTCTGGGCACTGACCGATCACGGGTTCAAGGTGGTGGTCTCTCTGCGCTTCGGTGATATTTTCCGCAACAACGCGACGAAGTCGGGACTTGTCCCGGTGACGGTGGACGAAGCGATCACCGAACGACTGATGCGGGCGGTGACCGAAAACCCACGTCTCGCCGTGGTGGTAGACATCGAGCGCCGCACGATTGCCGCGCCTGAAGCGGGAATCGAAGCAGCGTTCCCTATGGACGAGTTCACCCGCTATCGCCTGATGGAAGGGCTCGATGATATTGGCCTCACCATGCGCAACGACGCGGCAATTGAGCGCTATGAGAATCAGCGGGTGCCGTGGCTACCGACGGTGGAGACCGCGTAGATCATGAGCACGACAGAAACTCTGGCGGCGCCGTCGCGGATTGTGGCGTTTCCGGGTGACGGCGTCGGTGGCGAGGTCATGACCGCGGCGCTCGGTGTGCTTGACGCCGTTGCCGAAAAGTTCGGTCGGCGCTTTCAGGTAGAGGACCGGCAGATCGGCGGCGCGGCAATCGACGCTTACGGCACTCCACTGCGGCGGGAGGATTTGGAAGCGGCCCGCGCAGCCGATGCGGTCTTGTTGGGTGCCGTCGGTGGGCCGAAATGGGATGACCCCCATGCGTCGATGCGGCCGGAACAGGGTCTCCTGCGGATCCGCAAAGGACTGGGACTCTTCGCCAACCTGCGCCCCGTTGCGGTGTCGCCGGCTCTGAGCGCCGCGTCGCCGATCAAGGCGGAGATCGTCGCCGGCACGGACATGCTCGTCGTCAGAGAGCTGACCGGAGGAATCTACTTCGGTCGCCCGTCGCGGCAATGGCGAGACCGGCGAGGCAGGGCCGCGGTCGACACGTTGCGCTACCGGGAGCACGAGATCGCGCGGGTGACCCGCCTCGCGTTCGAGTTGGCTCAGGGCCGGCGAAACAAGGTGACGAGCGTCGACAAGGCCAATGTCCTCTCCTCATCGCGCCTGTGGCGAACGATGGTCAGTGAGATCGGCTGTGAGTACCCGACCGTGGAGCTGGAGCACGTCCTCGTCGACGCGATGGCCATGCACCTCGTCCGGCAGCCGACGCGCTTCGATGTCGTCCTGACCGAGAACATGTTTGGCGACATCCTGACGGATGAGGCCTCGGTGCTCGGCGGCTCGATCGGTCTGCTGCCATCGGCCAGCCTCGGCGCACCGCATGCGAACGGGCGGCGACCAGGACTCTACGAACCGATCCACGGCAGTGCCCCGGATATTGCCGGTCTTGGGCGAGCGAACCCCGTCGGCATGATCCTGTCCGTCGCGCTGGCGCTCCGCTATTCCCTTTGGTTGGACCGCGAAGCGATGGCCGTCGAGCAGGCGGTGGTAGACACGCTTGCGGCAGGGATGCGAACGGCCGACCTCATTGGCGTTGGAGGGCCAGTTTCGACCGAAGTCATTGGAGATGCCATCGTCCGGCGCATCCTGAGTTGACTTGCCGTTGAGGTCCACACGGCGTTCTCAGCCGTTGAGTCGAATCATGTCGTGAAGCTGGAGTGGTGGGTAAGGCTCGTCGAGCGCCAGTGTGACGACTCCGACCTCGCTCACATTAATCTCGCCGAAGTCGGAGTCACGCCATTGGGCAAGGGTTGCCGGCAGGTGGCCCATCGGCGCTTGCGCGGTGTAGTGACCGATCGTCACGTGGGGAACGAAGGGGTACGTAGTATCGGGCGGGATGGCGACAAAATTCCGCAAGCGGTGATGGATGCGAGCGCACCAACCGTTGTCATGCACATCGAGAAACGGCGCATCGCGGAACGAGTTGACGCCGCCGAGGCGGATCGCGAAGGGTGGAAACGCAGCGATTGGGTCGCGTGCAAGCGTGATGAATTCATCAAGCCGGTCGATGCTCAACTCGTCACGCTGTTGCGGGTTGTCGACGACGAAGCCGAGTTCCTGAAGGGGGATGTGGAGAAAGTGATCCGGGTGCAAACGGACGAATGAGAATTGAGCGAGTGCCGGCCGGAGTTCTTCAATATGTGGACTAAGACTATCGGCGGGAACGCGGACGACGCAGATCGCGAACCGACCCTCGCGTGTGCGCCACCCCTCGCCGTCGTGGCGACCGTCAACAACATCTCCGTATTGCCGAAGACCTTGCCAGATCCGCCGATACGCTTCGTCCTGCTCGGTCGGAATATCTGGAAGCCACCACAGCGGGCGGCGCAGGGTGAAATGGCGCCGCGGAGCGCTACTCAATGGCCTTGATCGTCACGGATGTCTCTCCGCCTGGTGTGGCGACGACGGCACTGTCACCGGTTCGCTTGCCGATCAGCGCCCGGCCGATTGGCGATTCGTTCGAAATCAGTCCTTCGGCGGGGCGGGCCTCAATAGCGCCGACAATGGTGTAGCGCTCGTCCTCACCGTCGAAGTCCACGATCACGGTACTGCCGAGTCCGACGACCCCCGGTTCCCGCGCCAGATCCGACTCCTCGATGATCGTGACGCTGCGCAGCATGTTCTCGATGTCAGCGATGCGCTTCTCGGTCATCGCCTGGTCGTGGCGGGCAGCGTCGTACGCGGAGTTCTCGCGGAGGTCGCCGTGCGAACGCGCCTCGGCGACGGCCGCGATCACCTGAGGGCGGCGGACTTCGGTGAGGTCATTCAACTCCGCCTGCAACCGGTCGAATCCATCTCTCGTGACCGGAATCTTTCGCTCGCGCATGTTTTCAGCGTCCTCTCTCGGTTCCCCACAATGCGGACTGTCCGTCGCGCGGTACGCAGCGATTTGACAGGTGTACCAACACGATTTCCCATAGAGCTACGACCACTCACTCGCTCAGGACACAGCCGCGGATGGTGGACGTCATCGAGGGCGACTACGCGACCTCGAACGTACATTCGATCTCGACACAGATCTGGTTCGGCAACGCAACGAATCCGACCGCCGAGCGGGTGTGGCGCCCCGCGTCTCCCAGCACCTCGACGAAGAGGTCTGAGCAGCCGTTGATCACCTGTGGCTGACCGCCGAATGTAGGGGCCGAATTCACCATCCCCAGGACCTTAACCGTGCGCACGATCTTGTCGAGATCACCGAGCGCCTGTTTGGCCGTCGCCAATATCTGAAGTCCAACGCCGCGCGCGGCGTCATAGGCTGCTTCGACCGAAACTTCGGTATCGACCTTGCCGCTCGGGTGCTCAGTATTTGGTCCCGTGCCCGAGATGAACAGCAAATTTCCGGTTCGTTGAAATCGAACGTAGTTGCCACCTGGTTGAACTGGCTCCGGCAGCGTGATATTGAGTTCTTTGAGACGTTCTTCAATGCGCATTGTCCGAAACTCCTTTTGTCCCGCTTTGCTTGTCACGCCATAGGAACATGACGACTAGTGCCGTCCCAGCACATCCCTGATTCGTTGCACGGCCTGTTCCAGCACATCGTCGCCGGTCGCGAATGAGAGTCGGACGTGCCCCTCGCCAGCTTCGCCGAAGGCCGTCCCTGGCACCACCGCGACGTGCGCCTCCCGCAGCAGCACATCGGCGAGGGCGAGGGCGTCGTGACCGGTCTCGCGACCATCGACGAAAGCGTAGAAGGCACCTTCCACCAATGGACAGCGCAGACCTTTGACGGCGCCGAGCCCGTCGTGCACAAGGTGGCGCCGTCGATCCCAGGCCGCGAGCATCTCGCCGATGAACGCCTGGTCGCCCGTCAGCGCGGCGACGCCGCCAGCTTGCGCGAACGAGGTGGCGCAGGTCACCGAGTGGCTATGGACCTTGGCGATTTCCTGGATGAACGCGGGCGGCCCGGCGACGTAGCCGAGTCGCCAACCGGTCATCGCGTACGCTTTCGAGAGGCCGTTGAATGTCAGGGTCCGCTCGGCCATCCCTGGGTACGCGGCGATACTCTCGTGCTGGTGCCCGTCGTAGAGGATTTTCTCGTAAATCTCGTCCGTCCACACCATGAGATCGTGCGCTCGGGCGAATTCCGCGAGGGCGACGAGCTCGTCGTGACCGAGCACGCGCCCGGTCGGATTGTTCGGCGAGTTGATCAGGATCGCGCGTGTGCGGTCCGTGACGTGCTGTTCCAGCATTTCGCGCATGACAGCGAAGTTGTCGTCCGGGTCCAGACCGACATGTATTGCCGTGCCGCCGGCAAGCTCGATCATCGGGACGTAGGACACCCAGGCCGGTTCCAGCACCATCACGTCGACACCCGGTTCGACGAGGGCCATCGCCGCCTGGAAGAGTGCGGCCTTGCCGCCTGGTGTGACGAGTACTCCCTGGGCGGGATCGACCTCGATGCCGTTGTCGACCTTGAGTTTGGCGGCGATTGCCTTGCGCAACTCGGGGATACCGGGGCTGGCGACGTAATGCGTCTGCCCTCCGTTCATCGCATCGGTGGCGGCTTGCCGGATGTGCTGTGGAGTGATGAAGTCGGGATCGCCACCCCCGAGGTCGATGACATCGATTCCTTCCGATTTGAGTTGACGTGCCCGGTCGGAGACCGCGAGCGTCGGCGAGGGGGCGGCGTCGCGCACGCGTGCCGCCAGGAAGTGGTCCGCTGCTCGTTGTTCGATCACTGTGTCCTCCCCGTCTGGTCCGGACGATTGTGCTGCCGGCATTCTAGCCCGAGGCGGCCACATTTCGTGGGGCCGCTGGTCAATGCCGACTCCCCGCGCCGATGTCCGCCGGACCTCATCGAACGGTGTGTCGAGTCGTCTTGCCAACTAGGGCGCGGACCGATAGAGTCCAGAGAGAACGGAGTGACGAGACGCCTTGAATCGGAACAAACGCGGGCGATAGTACGCTGGCGAGTTGCGCCACGAGTGTGGTGTCCGGGCCAGTGTGGAAGGGAGACCGCGGTGAACAGGATCGTCAGAGCTTTCGGTGCGTTGCTCCTCAGCGTCACGGTTGCTGGTCCGCTCGTGACCAGCGGTGGGGTGAGTGCGGCACAGGATGACCCCGAGGACCTCGGTGTCGTCGACGACACGACCTACCAGAGCCCACAGTTCGACTTCGAGATTACCTGGGATGGTGACTGGGAGGTCGATGAGGACGGGCTCGAGTCCAATGAGGATGATGGTCTCGACCGGCTGAGTCTCGGGAACGACGAGCTCTCGGCGACGTTCCAGACCATCTTTGTCCTGGCGGGCGAAGAGACCGTGGAGGAGTATCGGGAACGACTGCTGGAGTTCCGCGAAGACCTCTACGACGACCTTGAAGTGATCGACGAGACGGAAGAGGACGACGCGGCGACGCTGCTCTACTCTTTTGTCGAGGGTGACTTCACGTACATCAACTATGCCGAAGTGCGTCTGAGCAGCGACGACTCGGTCTTTCAGGTGGTCGAATTAGGCGCCTGGGAGGATACCCGCGACGACGCGTTCGACGCGGCGCAGGACGAAATCGAGGTCGAAGGCGACGCGCCGTTCGTGCTGACCGACGAGTTTCCCCAGCTGGACGCCGACGGAACACCGATAGCCGACGAGACTCCTGAGTCGGACGAGACACCCGAGTCGGATGTCGATCCCGACCAGGCCGAGTTGGGCCTGGTTTCGGAATCCGAGTACGACAGCCCGCAGTATGACGTTGACGTGGAATGGCCGGAGGAGCTGAGCCTTTCGGACGGTGACGACCCACTCGTCTCTGACGAGGAGGACGGGGACGATGTCCTGCGGCTGCAAGGGACCGACGACGAGTTTATCGTCCTGGTTCGGTCGTTCCCCGCCAACGACGCTGTGCCGGGGGATGGCGTCGCGTTCTACACCGGCGACTACGCCGACGAGTGGGAGGAGTTCGAGGTTCTCCTGGAAGATAGTGACGACGACTCTGGTGGGATCGTCGTTCAATTAGTCAACGATTCGGGGGCGGATGTCGTGCAGTACATCGAGATCATCACTGCCGAGGACGGAGACGTGCTCGTCGAAGTGATTCTGACCACCTCCCCGAACAATCTGGAAGCCGCCGTCGAGGCGGTTCAGGATCTTCAGGTCAACGGTGATCCTATCTTCCGCACGTTCGAACCCGAGGAGGTTCTCGACGCCGCATAGGCTTGACGAAACCATTGGCTGATTACGAAGGACCGCCTTGAAGGCCCAGGCGGTCCTTCGTCTTTGCATGCCGAGCTTCGCGATGAATTAGCACTCTGGCCTTGCTGAGTGCTAATCATTGTGCTAGGCTTATCGCTGACACAAAGGATGGCCGGCGCACGACAAAGTACGCCGGTCGGGTAGATGGTGCAGACAATGCGCCGATCGTTTTCAGAGGAGGGTAAACGTCCACATGGCAAGTACTGCAACGGCGGTCGTCACGAAGTTGAAGCCACTCGGTGACCGGCTGGTCATCAAGCCGGCGGGTCGTGAAGAGATGACGAAGAGCGGCATCGTGCTGCCGGATACCGCTAAGGAGAAGCCACAGCGCGGCTCCGTGGTCGCCGCTGGCGAAGGCCGACGCGACGACGACGGCGACCGCATCCCGATGGATGTCTCGGTCGGTGACGAAGTGCTCTTCGCGAAGTACGCCGGAACCGAGTTTAAGCTCGACGATGAAGATCTGCTGATCCTGTCGGAGAAGGACATTCTGGCGGTCGTTTCGGAGTAGCGCGCGGTGATCCGCGATCGTCCGTGATGAGCCGAGTACGAACATTTAGGATAAGGAGTCCACACACATGCCAAAGGTTTTGGAGTTCAACGAAACCGCGCGGCGTTCGCTCAAAGAGGGTGTTGACATCCTCGCGAACGCGGTGAAGACGACGCTCGGTCCCAAGGGCCGCAACGTTGCCCTCGACAAGAAGTTTGGCGCTCCCACCGTCACCCACGACGGTGTGACCGTCGCCAAGGAGATCGAGCTCGAGGACCACTTCGCCAACATGGGCGCGCAGCTCCTCAAGGAGGCCGCGACCAAGACCAACGACGCCGCCGGTGACGGCACGACCACGGCGACCGTGCTGGCGCAGGCGATTGTCCACGAGGGTATGCGCAACGTCGCCGCTGGTGCCAATGCCATGCTGCTCAAGCAGGGTATCGACCTCGCCTCAGAGGCGATTGTCGCCCGCATTCGCGAGCTGGCCACCGAGGTCAAGGGCAAGGAAGAGATTGCCCAGGTCGCCTCTATCTCCGCCGCCGACAAAGAGATCGGCAACCTCATCGCTGAGGTGATGGAGAAGGTCGGCAAGGACGGCGTGATCACCGTCGAAGAGTCCCGAGGCCTCGCGTTCGAGACCGAGTACACCGAGGGCATGCAGATCGACCGCGGCTACATCTCCCCGTACTTCGTGACCAACACGGAGCGGATGGAAGCCGAGTTCGACGATCCGTTCATCCTGATCACCGACAAGAAAATCTCCGCGATTCAGGACATCCTGCCGACAATCGAAACGGTCGCCCGCATGGGCAAGCCGCTCGTGATCATCGCCGAGGATGTCGATGGCGAAGCGCTGGCGACGCTGGTCGTCAACAAGCTGCAAGGTCGCTTCGTGTCGCTGGCCCTCAAGGCGCCAGGATTCGGTGACCGCCGCAAGGAAATGCTGCGCGACATCGCCATCCTGACCGGTGGCCGCGTGATCTCCGAAGAGGTCGGCCGGAAGCTCGACAGCGTGACCGCCGAGGACCTCGGTGGCGCCCGTCGTGTGGTCGCCACCAAGGACGACACCACGTTTGTCGAGGGTCAAGGCGACTCGGCCGAGATCAAGGGCCGGTCGGACCAGATCCGGGCGCAGATCGAGTCGACCACCTCCGACTTCGACCGCGAGAAGCTGCAGGAGCGGCTGGCGAAGCTCTCCGGCGGTGTGGCGGTCATCAAGGTCGGCGCCGCGACCGAGACTGAGCTCAAGGAGAAGAAGCACCGTGTCGAGGACGCGTTGAGCGCGACTCGCGCCGCGGTTGAGGAAGGCATCGTCCCCGGTGGCGGCGTCACGCTGATCAACGCAATCAGCGTTCTGGAGTCCGTGCAAGCCGAGGGCGACGTCAAGACCGGCGTCAACATCCTTCGCCGCGCGCTCGAAGAGCCACTGCGAGGCATCGCCGCCAACGCCGGCAAGGACGGCTCGGTGGTGATCGAGATGGTCCGCCGCCAGCAGCTGGAGAGCAAGGACCCGAACATGGGCTACGACGTGCTGGGCGAAGAGTATGTGAACATGCTCAAGGCCGGCATCATCGACCCGGCGAAGGTCACTCGTTCGGCGGTGGAGAACGCGACCTCGATCGCGGGCATGATCCTGACGACCGAGGCACTCATCACCGACAAGCCGGAAAGCAACAACGGGGCCGCGATGGCTGGCCCCGGCGGCATGGGCGGGATGGACTACTAGACCGAAGAACCCAGGACTCAGGACTGAGAAATGGGCAAGTGCAGAGAAGGGGTCGGTCGAAAGGCCGGCCCCTTTTCATTTGCCTCCATCGAAAGCAGTTGAATCAACCATCAGATGCGATTCGATTTGGCGACTTTCCATTTTCGGGAGGTTCAGGCCGTGTATCTTCTGGTGTCTCGCCGAACATCGGGGTGAGGATTTGGGGGAAGACGCGCCGGCCGAACTGCTCGATGATGATGGCCTGCGTCGGGCAAGCGCGCGCTCCGGCGAAGAGCTGCTCGACTGTGGCCTGCTCCTCGTTCTCGAGGACGGCGACGCCAGTCTCCTCGTCGAGCACATAGATACCCGGCGCGGCCGTCGTACACTTCGCGTTGGCGATGCAGCGTCTGGGGTCGATACGGACGTTGAGGCCGCGCTTCGGATTCAGAGTTTCCATCTGTGTGTCCCTCTCGTTGGTCGAAACGCAGGCCACTGCCGCGTGAACACGCGCTTGTCAATCTCCAAAAGCCTAGCAGACCAAGAAAGACGTACAGCCCCTGGGGTTGCTCGTCGTAAAAACGCCGCTGATTCCGCACTGGGGAGTACCACAATGCACCGCAAGTTGACCATCACAGTGACGGAATAGGTCTACGAAGGACTTCACCGAACCGTCGGGCGTGGAGAAGTCAGCAGGTTTTTCGAGGAACTGGAACGTCCGCATGTGATTGGAGAGCGCGACCTCGACAGGGAGTACCGAGCGATGGCCGCGGATACGCCGCGGGAGCGAGTGGCTTGGCAGTGGATTAAATCCGAGGTGGGTGAGGAGCTAAGGTAAAGCGCACTGAAGTTTATTAGCTACGGCAAGCTAGATTCGCCATTCCGCGCCGATTTGCCCCAGTATCAGAACACCACTCGTCGGTTTTCGCCGACCTGCCGGCCAGATGCTCGCGTGAGTGCGGACGGCGGGATTCGAACCCGCACGGGTTGCCCCAACGGTGTTTAAGACCGTAGCGTCTGCCTTTCCGCCACGTCCGCGCCGCCATGCCCACGACATCATATCGCGCCACAAAAAAAGAAGCCCCTCTCGGTCGAGAGGGGCCTTCACGATTTGGGAGCGGAAGACGGGATTCGAACCCGCGACCTTCTCCTTGGCAAGGAGATGCTCTACCACTGAGCCACTTCCGCGTTCGCCTTGTCGGCGATGCCGGAAGTGTAGGAGCTGTCGCGCCAAGCTGTCAAGCGATGTGACGGGATAGAGCAGACGGATCCGACCGGCAGACGAGGACGGGCGGTTGTCTTGTCCGCGCGAGTGTCAGATGTCGAGCTGGATCTATTGTTGGTGAAACTCGGTTTCATCGAGAGTCGTCAGAGTCGAGGACGTTACAGAGGACGTTAACGTGATCAGGTTCGTATAGATGCGTGTGTATGGTGGGGGCCCTCCTTTCTGGATCATCCCGCGCTATCGGTGTCGTGGTGACCTGCCTGACCTCACGGGGCCGACACCGCCGTGTTGGTCGATTCAGATATGGGCTCCAACGCGGCTACCGGTTCCTGGTGGGTGCGTCGCCCCTCAGATACCAGCAAGTTGACGACGGACATACGGATGGCGCGAATAGTCGCCAAGAGGTGGTTCTCCCGGTCGCCCCGGGCGTCGACATTCTGTCGTGCATAGCGTGTGCGTATGTCCTCCAGGTGATGGCGCTGAACATCCAGGCGGGTTGCCGGACGCCGGGTATTGCGGCTCGCTGCATCCATCATGCCGTTCCTTTCATAATGAGTCGTGTCTGCGACGCTTCGTCGTCTCGGGACGTCCCCGGCGTCTCCGGGAAGAGCTCCATCCTGCGCCACGCCGGGACCGCGGACTACGTGCATCGCCCACGCATAGTCCACGCAATGGATCTGTTTGGCACGGCATTACAAGGTGACACCTGGGATGGTCGATGCTAACGTGTCGTTTGGGGAGTAGGCGAACGAGATGGCAGCAAGTGTGGGAACGCCATGGGCACTCGCGAGAGCTCGGCATTCGGGAGACTGATGCGGTCCCACCGCGTGGCGGCGGGCTTGTCGCAGGAGCGGCTTGCCGAGCGCGCTCGCTTGAGCTTGCGTGGGATCAGCGACCTGGAACGTGGGGCACGGCGGTCTCCCCGGCTCGAAACAGTGCGTATGCTCTCAGACGCTCTGAACCTCAGCCAGGAAGATCGTGTCCTTTTCTTCCGAGTCGCACGATCATTGGCGGACGGGCAGCAACCTCAAGCAAATGAGTCCTTGTCGAAACCCGTGCCGTCGAGCCTTCCGGTGCCACCGACGTCCCTCGTCGGACGAGTGCACGAGATTGCCACCATCGTCGAGTTGCTCGACGGTGCCTCCCCTCGATTGATAACGCTGACCGGACCCGGTGGGGTCGGCAAGACACGCTTGGCCCAGGAAGCGGCAGCTGTGGTTGCGACGGCATTTCCCGACGGCGTTTGCTTGGTTGCGCTGGCGTCCGTGGCTGATCACTCCCTGGTCGTGTCAGCCACGGCTGACGCGCTCGGAGTCCGAGAGACGCCTGGCGTCTCATTGCGGGCGGCGCTGGAACGGTTTCTCAGGAGCAAGCGACTCCTCCTGGTACTGGACAACTTTGAGCACGTCCTGCCGGCGGCACCGGGTGTCGCTGTTCTCCTGTCCACTTGCTCCGGCCTCAAAGTCTTGACGACCAGCCGAGTGCCGCTGCGGGTGCAAGGCGAACGCCAGGTGCCCGTATCACCTCTTGGCGTGCCCGGGACAGGGCGTCAGCTATCCCTCGCGGACGTGGCCCGTACCGAGGCGGTGCAACTCTTCGTCGCGCGGGTTCAGGATGTCAGGCCGGATTTCGCGCTGAACCGGGAGAATGTGGAGGCGATCGTCGAAATGTGCCGACGTCTTGATGGATTACCGCTGGCACTGGAGCTCGCAGCGGTCCGGGTCAAAGTGCTGACGCCACATGCCCTGCTGAGGAGGTTGGAGCGGAGCCTTCCGCTGTTGACGGGCGGTGCACAGGATCTGCCGACACGACATCAGGCACTGCGCGCCACCATCGCCTGGAGCTACGATCTGCTGTCGCCCGAAGAGCAGGTCATCTTCCGCCGTCTGGCGGTGTTCGTCGGCGGATGGACGCTTGAGGCGGCGGAGGCCGTGGTCGCGCCAGTAGGCGCGCTGGATATCTTCGAGGGCCTCTCCTCACTGGTGGACCAGAGTCTGGTCCAGCTCGTCGAGGGGTTGGGCGGTGAGCCTCGCTACCTGATGCTGGAAACGCTGCGGGAGTTCGCCGTGGAGCGGTTGGATGACTGTGGCGAGGCCGATGACCTTGGTCGCCGCCACGCCGACTACTGCCTTGGCCTGGCGGAGGCGGGCTCGGCGAACCTGGCAGACGCCGCGCAGAGTGACTGGCGGGCTCAGCTGAGAGCCGAGCAGGGGAATATCCGAACGGCGCTCGCCTGGCTGCGGGACCGCGAGCTCACCCACGACGGACTTCGCCTGGCGACAGCCTTGGGCGGGTTCTGGAACATGCACGGCACCAACGCCGAGGGTCGAGCGTGGATGGAAGCTTTCCTGACACCAACGGCCACCACCGAACTCACGGCCGGTGAGCGCGTCGCCGCCATGCGGTGGACAGGAGCACTGGCCGGCCTTGAGGGTGACCGGGTGACTGCGGAAGCTCGCCTCCGCGAGAGTTTGGCCCTGGCCCGCCGTGTTGGGGACAAGCGCGGCATCTACACCACCCTGGGTGCTATTGCGCAGGCATTGCTTCATGGCGGTGAAGTCGGGGGGAGCACCGCACTCTTTGACGAGGGCATCGCGCTCGCTCGTGAGCATGGCGACCGGCGGGAAACCGCCAATCTGCTGGCCAACCTTGCGTACGCGCTTGGGCTCCAGGGTGATCTGACGCGGGCCGAGACTCTGGCCGCTGAGAGCCTCGCGCTGGCGCGGTCGTACGGGGCCACGCGCGGCTTCGAGGCGACCATAGCCATGATGTTCCAGGGTTGGCTCGCCATTATGGGTGGCGCCGACGATCTCGCGGAGGAGCGGTTCAAGGCGGCCTTCGCCCTGAGCAGAGAGCTCGACGCCAAAGCGGTTCAGTCGGCCACACTCGCTGGGTTGGCCGAAGTCGCGCTCTCCCGTGGGCAGGTCGACGAGGCGGCCGCGCGCTATCGTGAGGGCCTGGTCCTGGGATGGGAGGGCGATTTGCCGCTGAGCGTGGTCGCAAACCTGCAGGGGCTGGTGCGGGTGGCAACCAGCCAGGGTGAACTTGCGCGGGCGGCACGGTTGGCAGGGGCGTTGGAGACGTTCGGAGATGTGATACGAGCGCTGCCCGGTACGGTGGTGCGCAAGTACGAGGCCGATGTCGCACATCTGCGGCTGACGCTGGGAGAGGATGCGTTCACCGCCGAGAGTGGGCTGGGCAGGACATTTGGTCCGGCGGAGATCGTCGCCGAGGCGCTTGCCGTTGACGAGAGGTTCCTCCCTCCCCTCGATACTTGAGGTGGTCGGTGATCCCAGAATGAGCGGATCGCTCTACGGGATTGAGATGCGATAGGCGGACCCGTAGCATCGAAGATCATTCAGTCTGTGCAATCCAGCGACTGGGCGTTCTGCTGCCTCCCGCGAGAACACAGACGGAGCATCGAGGTGAGTTCTGGACAGAAGGTCGGTCCGATACCATGCCAGGACCGACAAAGGGGTTCGGTGATGGATACGATTTTGCCGAGCGACCTGGTGGACACGGCCTGGCTGGCGGTGCATTTGGGTGATCCACGGCTGCGTGTGGTGGAC